>CAYNVK010000468.1:0-3177 GCA_964400395.1 uncultured Lentimicrobiaceae bacterium
ATGAAACTCGAAATGAAAGATGGCCGTTACCGCTACACCATCAATAACTTTACATTGAAAACCATTTCGCGACAGCCTATCGAACAGTGGATGGATAAAAACAGCGCCTCGTACATGCCCATTTACGAAGATTACCTGAAACAGGTAGACGATTATACCCGCAAACTGATCGACAGCCTGAAACAGGGCATGCAGCCGCCGGCCGCCAAAAAGCCCGACACCTGGTAAAATATCGCCGAAAGCAAGGATTTACTTTTTCACGCTTACGCGTACCACGCCCGAATAATTTACAGTTTTAACTTCGGCCAGGTAATCGAGCAGCGCCTGAGCACTGGTAATGTAGTTGGTTATACCGGGATCGGCATGTGCAAATTTATAACTCGCAGCAATATAGCTGTTCAGCCCTACGGTATAGGTTTTAGCCGGGTCGGGCTGGTTTCCCGATTTGTCTTTTATTTCCACATCCGTGCAAACACCTTCGCTGTTCACAATCGCGGTGTAGGTAAGCCCTGAAGGCACCAGGTCGGGCGATTTTTCGCGGTTATACGAATAAATCAACAATGCTTTAATTTCGTCGTAAGTCATTTTGAGTGTAACCACCTGGTTGCCGAACGGATCGAGGCGGAAAATATCTTTCAGCAAAATATTGCCCTGCGGCAGGCTGGATATGCGGATGCCGCCCCCGTTTTGAAAAGCAAAATCAACTTTCATCCGCCAGGTAATGGCGTCGGTCATCAAACAGCCCAGTTCTTCATGAGTGCCGAAAGCAGTCTCGGCCACAGCTACGGGGCGGTTCATTTCCTCGTTGCTGTTGTACTTATCGATTAATGCCTGCACCGCAGGATCAGTTTTATGGATGTTGGCCATGGGCACAAGCTCATAGCTCCGGTCGGTAATTTTACCTTTGGTTACCTGCAGCCTGGTAATCCCCACATTTTTAAGTCCCGAACCTGTCTGTACAATCATCACCCCGTTTACCATCAGCGGGCTGGTCATGGTGGTATGCGAATGCCCGCCTATTACCAGGTCGAACTGCGGGTAGGTTTTGGCCAGCACTTCATCGTCCTCCACCCCCAGGTGCGAAAGGGCGATCAGTATCCCGTACTTGTCCTTGAGCCATATAAAATCTTTGGCTTTTGCAATGCCGTTGGTAAATTTTATACCCTCAAGCCGCGAAGGGTGCGAATCAGGCAACCCGTTTTCGCCCAGCTGTATTATGCCTAACACCGGCAGTTTTATTTTACCTGCTTTTAATATCGTGTACGGCTCAGGCTGTTTCACCACTGCGCCCGAGGCATCAATATTGCAACTGATAAACGGAAAACTGGCCTGCTGGCGGCGTTTGTTCTGCATCTCCTGCCCCATATCGAACTCGTGGTTGCCCATGGCAGTCGCATTAAAATGCAGCATATTCATCAGTTCAATCATCGGGAATCCTTTATCGGGGTACATATCCACTATGGGATTGCCGGTAAAGTTATCGCCGGCGGCTAACAGGAAAACATATTTATGCGTTTTACGCAAACTATCAGCCAGGTAGGCCAGTTTGCCAAAATTATCGATGCGTGCATGCATATCGTTTACATGCAGGATAATGATTTCGGTAGCTTTTTTGTTTTTTTGTGCAGAGGCTGTACCGGTAAATGAACATATCGCGGCAACAACAATCGTAATAATAATGAGTTTGAGCTTCATGGTAAGTGGGTTAGTTCTTTTTCCGATAATCAGAAAGTGATTTGATTTAACAAAGATACAAGTCTTATGGCAGGTATAAAACCCGGGGGTAGAATTTGCACTCGCAACACACCTTGTTACACCACAGAAAACCTCCCGACAGGCAAAGGGTATGTTTTTAAAGAATATCAAACCCCAAAAATCATTATTCCACCCTTTTTAAAAAGAACATCTGTCCTTCGTATACGGGTCCGTCGGGCTCGGTGCGGTTGCCAAAACGATCGTAAACACAGAGCTTGCCTGTCAGCATCATTTTGAAACTTTTCGCCGAGTATGCCAGCACCAGGTCGCCTATGGTTGCCCCCTTAAAAATAAAGATTTCGTGCTTGTTCAGTATTACTTTCATGGCAGGGCCGGGATCAGAAGTGTGGATGTGCTTTCAGCCAAAAGGCTGGGTTGTTGCGTATTTATATTTTCTATCAGCACCACGCCGGGCGATTTGCCGGCATCGAAACTGCCCAGGGTTTGTTCGAGCCCCAGGAAACGGGCGCCGTTCAGGGTGGCCCACTGCAGCAACTCGGCAAACGGTATGTGCGCGAAATGCTTACTGATGGTTTTCATTTCGCTGAGCAGGCTCAGGCAGTAATTGGATGCCAGGCTGTCGGTACCCAGCGTGATAACACACTGCTGCTGCCTGAAATAGTCAGGTTGTGGCAGCCTGTTTTCGATATACAGGTTTGCATTGGGGCAGAAACACCAGTAAGCTTGCTTGAAATAGTGCTGAACAAACGCGATATCTTCGGGCTGCGAAACCGTGTTGTGTACCAGCAAAAGTTTATGATCGGGGTTAAAAAACCCGGCAATGCTTTCCATGGGCCTTTTACCGCTGCCGGCATAGGGTGGCAAATGAGGGTTAAAGGCTTTGCGCCTCAGGGCGATGGGGCCGCTTCCATTGTTGAAAAAGTGATTCTCATCCTCGTTTTCCTGGTGGTGTATGCTCTTTACATCGCCTTGTCCGTCGGACAAAACCAGTTTAAAAAGTTCCTCCGAAAGCGAGTACGTGGCATGCGGCACTATGGAAACCTGCCCTGCTGACAACCGGGATTCGAATTGACTTTTCAGCCCCAGCGCCTTCTGGTGGATGCTGGCTGCATACGCCGGATCGGAGCCAAAAACCTCGACAAAAGTGTGGAAATAATGCGTGCTGCTGCTTTTGAAAGGGAGGGTCTTTGTGCCGTTGGCGATATCGGCCGTGGCCACAATTCCGGCTTTTGTCATATCGGCGGCCGCCAGCGCAATGGCCTGCTGCACCTGCGCTTCGGGTACAGTTCTCCGTAAACTTTCCAGTTGCCTTACAAACGAATCCAGGCCCCTGCCTTTATCAATCATTCCTTTGGCCCACGACAGCTCGAGGTGGCAATGGGTATTGATAAAACCGGGGCAAAGCGCCCCCTTGTAGAACCTTATTTCGTGATGCACATGCTGCAGTTCGGCAAGGGCAAC
>CAYNVK010000469.1:0-3174 GCA_964400395.1 uncultured Lentimicrobiaceae bacterium
CTGGGTTACGCCCTGGTTAGTAATCAGCACCATAACCAGGCCCGAAAATTCACTGAGATTTAGTGTAACCCTTTGCTGGTTTTTATATTCATTGTTACGAAGGATTTTTCCGTTTGTATCAAAAAACTTTATTTGCGTAGTTCCGTGATAATTGCTTAGGTCAATATGCAAAATTCCGTCCGAAGCCGGGTTTGGAAACACTGGCAGAGCATTGTTTAATGCGTTTTCATCTATTCCAACTGAAGGATCAGTCAGAAATGCGTCCAAGGCAGCGGTTGGCCGGCCATCCGCACCCCAGCAACTCAGGGAATATCCACTCCAGGTTTTTTCTCCTTCGGGTTCCCAGTAAAGTACCCCTAAACCCCGGTGGTTCGGAACATCAGCTACTTTCCTGATTACCGCCTGCAACATATCGAACGTATTCTGAACCCGGTTGTACTCTCCACCCGTTTCAACCACCATTACATCCTTGCCATAACGTGCCGCCATATCGTTGAGGTTAATCCCAAGGTTTTCAATAGTTGCCGTGTAATCGCTGCCAATCCAGTAAGGGTAGTACGACATTCCAATAATATCATATTGCACCTGGTAATTTTTTGCATTATCAAAAAACCACCTGAATAAATTGTTGTCGTTGCCCGATTCCAGATGGATAATAACTTTAATGGCCTGATCAACAGCTCTTGCTGCTTCGTAACCCTTATTCAGCAACTGCGAAAGCTGCGGCCAGTTTGACGATTTGCCCTCGGGCCAAAGTATACCTCCGGCAATTTCATTCCCTATTTGTACCCATTCAGGCGTTACACCCAGCGATTTAAGTGTGTCGAGTACCTGGTAGGTGTGATTGTAAACATCGTCCAGCAACTGGTTGAAGCTGTGGCTGGCCCAGGCAGCCGGCTTGGTTTGTTTGGAAGGATCGGCCCACGAATCGCTGTAATGAAAATCAATCATCACTCTCATTCCCATATTGCCTGCCCTTACAGCCATTTGAGCAACCTCTTTTTTACTGCAAAATCCGTTGGTTTTATCATCTGACGGGTTAACCCAAACCCTCAGCCTGACGGTATTTATTTGCTTTTCTTTTAAAATCTGAAGGCAATCCTCATTTACACCGGCACTGTTATAAAATTTATATCCGGTGGCTTCCATTTGCTGAAGCCAGCCTATATCAGCACCTTTAACAAATTGGGCTTCGCATCTTAAAGGCAATATCCAGCATGCCTGCAAAAAGAAAAAGATTAAAACGTTGAAACTGGCGGTGAATGTGAACCTTGCTTTCATATACTTAGTCACAGTGATATTACATTTTGTAATCCTGAAATTGGGTTAGTATTGTGAACTTCGCGTTTCTATGGGTCGGTAGATCTCACATCCATCGCATCCCTTAACCCATTGCCCATCAGCATAAAGGCCAGCACCATAATCATGATGGCGATACCGGGTAATATGGCCAGGTACGCATAATCGAGTATAATATAGGGGTAGTTTTCCTTAATCATGCTGCCCCACGAAGGCATAGGCGGCTGAACCCCGATGCCCAGGAAACTAAGCCCAGCCTCAAGCAGTATGGCTGAAGCAAAATTAGCCGCCGAAATTACTATTACCGGCGCCATGGCATTGGGCAGTAAATGCCTGAATATAATCCTGAAATCACGGTAACCCAGGGCCCGGGCAGCTTCGGTAAATTCTTTTTCGCGCAGGCTCATAAACTGTCCGCGCACCACACGGGCAACTTCTACCCACATGGTTAAACCCACGGCTACAAACACCTGCCAGAAACCCTTGCCCAGCGCAAAAGTAATTGCAATAACCAGCAGCAGGGTAGGTATCGCCCATATCACATTAATAAACCACGAGATAAAAGCATCAACTGCCCCGCCAAAATACCCGGCTATGGCACCCAGAAAAATGCCGATCAGTAACGAAATGGCTACCGAAATAAATCCTACCGACAAACTGATGCGTGTACCGATAATAAGCTGGCTTAACACATCGCGGCCATAGCGGTCAGTGCCCAGCCAAAAAGTTTTAGTTGCTACGTTATGCAGTTTAACCTGTTCGCGCAGCGCAACGATTGATATGTTAACAATTTTGCCTTCGCGGGTTACCAAATGCAACTGGTTGCCCCGTTTTAAAATCTGGTTGTCGTTTTGGAGCGGATACGCCACGTCGGCCAGGTGAAACTTCAGTTCAAGCCCGGAAGCATCTTTACTGTATTCGGTAATAATAACTGTATCGGCCGAAAACCGTATGTTCCGAAATGCATAATCCTGGTAGCGGTTTTCCTGCCCGTAAAGTAAGCAGTAAAATATATTTCGCCGGGGGATATCCTGGTTTTTATACACTTTCAAAACCTGAACAGCAGCGCCGGGTTTCAGCGTGGCAAGCAGCAGGTTCTGTTCGTTAACCATAGGGGTTTTATCGGGCGTAACCCAATAGCCGGCAATTGCTATCATGGTTACAAACACGATAAACGCGAAGGACGAAAAGGCGAGCCTGTTCCTGCAAAACCGTATCCAGGCCAGCTTACTCAGCGACCCTGAATTCGGGTATGTTTTTTTCCGGAGAAACAATAAATATCAGTCTTAAAGAAGGTAAATGAAAAACCAGCGATGGTTAAAATTTCCTGTCGCCACCCAGCAAACCGCCAAGCAGGTCGCCACCAATTCCGCCAATGCCACGCGATTCCTCACGGCTGCCATGCGAAGAGGACACAATGCGGTCGGCAAGCCGCGATAAGGGTAAGCTCTGCAGGTATATGGTTCCCGGCCCGGTGAGGCTGGCCAGGAACATTCCTTCGCCGCCGAACAGTGCATTTTTAAAACCTCCCACAAACTGAATATCGTAATCAACAGTTGGCGCCATGGCCACAATGCACCCGGTATCGACCCTAAGGGTTTCGCCATGCCTGAGTTCGCGTTTTATGATCATTCCTCCGGCATGCACAAATGCCAGCCCGTCGCCGCTCAGCCGCTGCAGTATAAAGCCTTCGCCGCCAAACAAACCGGCTCCCATTCGTTTGGTAAAAGCAATATCAATGTCAATTCCATTGGCTGCACACAGAAATGAATCTTTCTGGCAGATGAAAGTGCCGCCCACCTGTTGCAGGTCGAGGGCTATAATTTTGCCCGGGTATGGCGCACCAAAGGATACACAGCGCTTTACGTTTGCCGA
>CAYNVK010000470.1:0-3159 GCA_964400395.1 uncultured Lentimicrobiaceae bacterium
CCGTCAAAATCGCACAAAGCATTTGCAACCGCTGCCGCTGTCGGTACCAGCCCGATTTCGCCCAATCCTTTAGCTCCGTATGGCCCAACCGGGTCTTTTACCTCTACCCCTAACACCACAATTTCCGGTATATCTTTTGCCCTGAGTATTTTCAGATCGCGCATTTTTGTGGAAATCAAATGGCCGTCAACCATTGGCAAGTCCTCCGATAGGGCATAACCCAAACCCATGTGAACGGCTCCTTCCACCTGCCCTTCGAACATCAGCGGATTCATAATTTTACCGGCATCATGGGCCGCATACACAGTTTTGATTTTTCCCTCATCATCCAAAACAACAAGCTGGGTAGCATATCCATAGGCAAAATGGGTGATTATTTCTTTTACATCGGCACCGGGTTTGGTGGTCCAGTCGCAGGTGTAATTGCCTTTGTATATTTTGCCCGAAAGTTGCTGTAAGCTTCTGTTTTTCAAATCTTCACGGATTTGTTTTGAAGCATCGAGTATTGCATTTCCGAGCAAGGCGGTTGCCCGCGATGAAGTAGTCATTCCCGTAGGGATTCCTGCAGTTGTATCAGCAATAACTTCCACCATTTCGGGAGCAATCCCGGTTTCCTGGCACAATACCTGCGTGGCGATGGTATGCACACCCTGCCCCATTTCGGTCCAGCCGTGATGGAGTATTACCTGATTTTCCGATTTTATTTCGATGATCACATCGCTGTAATCGGCCATGCCATTACCCACGCCGCTGTTTTTTATACCACAGGCCAGACCTTTAAAGCGGGCATTGTCGTAGTATGGCTTTACAGCCAGCAAGGTTTCGCGTACTCCAACACCTTTGTGCAATACCTGCCCGGTTGCAGTCATCCTGCCTTCGCAGAGGGCATTGTCGAAACGAAATTGCCAGCGGTCGAAACCACCTTGTTTACATAAATGGTCGATGCAACCTTCCAGAGCAAAAGCAACCTGGTTAGCTCCAAAACCGCGCATGGCGCCGCTCGGGATATTGTTGGTATACACAGTAAGTGCCTGCAGGTTAACGCAGGGAAAATGATATGCCCCGCTGGCATGACCTGCCACACGCTCCATTACTTTTGTGCCTACCGAGGCATAAGCGCCTGAGTCGCCCACCGCGTAAAGTTTTAACCCGGTAAGCTTTCCATCCTTGTTGCAGCCGATTTCAATATCCATATAAACAGGGTGGCGTTTGGGGTGCATACGGATGGATTCGTCGCGCGAGAGTACCACTTTAACTGGTTTTTGCAACAGGAAAGCAAATAGTGCTGCGTGGCCTTGTACTGTCATGTCTTCCTTGCCACCAAAGCCGCCGCCGGTCGAAACCAGGGTAACCCGCACTTTTTCTTCCGTCAGGTTTAATAAGGATGCAACCTGCCTGCGGTCCACATAAATACCCTGCCCGTTGGAGTAAAGGTGAACCCCGTCATTATCGGGCAAAGCTACCGCTCCTTCGGTTTCGAGGAAGGCATGCTCGATGCGTTGGGTCTGGTAGGTGCCTTTGGCTACAAAATCGGAACCGGCTATAATTTCGTCGGCATTACCACCCCGGTACACGCGACAGGTTTCGAGAAGGTTTTCGCGATCCGGGTGCACCTGCAGGGCCCTGGGTTTTATGGCTTCGTGGGGATCGGTAACGGGTTTATAAATTTCGTAGGTAACTTTTATCCGTTTTACGGCCTCCCGGGCAATTTCTTCGGTTTCGGCAACCACCCCTGCCAGCACATCACCGATATAACGGGTTGTTTCGCCGGTTTTTATCATAAGTGGCCAGTCCTTGAAAATAAGCCCGACGTAGCGGTCGCCGGGAACATCGTCAGCAGTAAAAACCCTGACAACACCTTCTGTTTTTTCAGCTTCCGAAACATCGATGCCCAGGATTTTCGCCTTGGGATGATCGGAAAAACAGAGCGAGGCATGAAGCATATTATCGAAGTGCAGGTCATTTACAAAAAGCCGCTCTCCCAGCGCCATCTGGTAAGCTTCGTACTTGGGATAGGACGTTCCGACCATTCCCGATAGGGTTGTACCTTGAGTAGCCGTTTCGTTTTTTAACCGCAGCGCTGCCTCGTGTATGGCGTCAATAATTTTTACATAGCCGGTGCAGCGGCACAGGTTGAGGGTGAGCGCCTGTTTTATTTCGTCGCGCGACGGGGTCGGATTTTTGTGCAGCAGCACGTTGGTGCGCATCAGGAATCCGGGCGTGCAGAACCCGCATTGCACGGCCCCTTTTTCGACAAATGCTTTTGCCAGTATATCCCTGACACTTTCGGGCAAGCCTTCGAGCGTGTTTACCCTGGCGTTGTCAAGCTTTTTCATTGGAGTAAGGCACGACAATTTTGCTTCCCCGTTTATTTCGACCATGCAGGCACCGCATGCACCCTGGCACGAGCAGCCGTCTTTTACGGAGGTGATATGTTTTTCAAGCCTGAGATATTTAAGCAAGGTAGTGTCGGGATTGCCGTCGAATAAGGTAGTTTGTCCGTTTAAAGTGAATTGTAACATGGGGATTAGGCTGTAGGAGTTTAGGGGTTTAGGGGATTAGGCTGTAGGAGTTTAGGAGTTTAGGGGTTTAGGGGATTAGGCTGTAGGGGTTTAGGCTGTAGGAGTTTTGGGCTTTAGGGGGTTAGGTTGTGGGGGAGAGGGTACTATGGGTTAGGCTTTTTGGGTTTTCGAAGGGATCTTATCAGTGATCCAAGTACTTTTTCTGTTTCTGTTAGCTTTGATTCAAGATCATCGGTTTTATTTTCAGAAATATATCCTAACCTGAGCGCCAATCCGAATTGGTAGTGAAGTTCCCTTAAAGAGCCAAAAGCGATTTCCAGAAACCTCAGATATTCGGCCTGGCTTTCGCGGGCACTTCCTTCAACAATGTTAGATGGTACTGATACCGCACACCTCCGCATCTGAGAAGTCAATCCAAACATTTCCTCTTTTGGGAAATTCAGTGAAATATGATATATATGTATGGCCAACTCATCAGCAAGTTGAAAAGCCCTGAGTGTTGTATGATCCCTCATTCCCGTATTTTTTATTTAATACTACTCCCTAACCTAACATCCCAACATCCTAACAGTCTAATAGCCTAACATCCCAACATCCTAACCTCTCAACATCCTAAACTCCTACAGCCTAACCCCCT
>CAYNVK010000471.1:0-3159 GCA_964400395.1 uncultured Lentimicrobiaceae bacterium
CACTAAAACCACTCGTTCACACCCCTCTCCTTGAGGAGAGGGCAGGGTGAGGTGCGTTTGGGCAGCGAAACATGTTTATTGATGGAAGCAATTAGATAACTTATTCTCCATCGCAATCTTTCACCTCATCCGCCTTCGGCACCTTCTCCTCAAGGAGAAGGACGCAAACCTCCAAATTATGGATTTGTTTAGGAAATACTGTGGTCCAAAACTTAGAACAAATTCTTAAAACACTAAAACCACTCGTTCACACCCCTCTCCTTGAGGAGAGGGCAGGGTGAGGTGCATTAAATTAAAAAGGCTGCCTGTTGCCAGGCAGCCTCTTGAGGTGGTTAGTTGAAACGGTTATTTTGTAGCGTTCTCCAGTCGTTTCATGATGGAGAATATAAAAATGGCTGATAAGATGCAGCATACAATAAATATAGACCAGAGTTGCCAGAGTTGCAGCCGGTCCCAGGCCCAGGTACCTACAAACAAAAGCTTATTGCCTACTGCGGTCGCCAGCAGCCAGCCTCCCTGCATCAATCCCTGGAAGCGAACAGGTGCAACTTTCGAAACAAAGGAAAGTCCCATCGGGCTCAGGCATAATTCGGCTACCGTAAGAATGAGGTAAGTGCTCACCAGCCAGTATGGGCTCACGCGCGACGCATCAGCAACAGGCTGCCCGCCCAGGTCGATGGGCGAAACCAGGTTCCATGCACTGATGAGTACCAACGTAAAACCAATGGCCGCAATAATCATCCCGTAACCAATCTTGCGCGGGGTTGATGGTTCCATATCCTTTTTATTCAGCCAGTTGAAAAATCCCATCACCGGGAAAGTAAGGGCTACGATAAACAAGGGGTTGAACGACTGGAACACTTCGGGCGAAATAGCGTTTTCGGCATTCCCGGTGCTGTAAAAATAGTATGACAATGCACCACCGGCTATGGTGAGTATGGCACCGGCTATTTTCAGGTTAACCGAATTCTTTTTCCCAACCAGCAAAACTACACCTGCTATGGCGCCTATAACCGAAAGGATGGAATACAAGCCAAAGAAAAGATTGGTGAAAGGATCAACAACCTTAAATGTATAATCGCGTGCATAAAGGGTAAGCGTTAATCCATTTTGATGGAATGACATCCAGAAAAATATTACCACCAGGAACACCAGCAGGAGCGCCGTAATGCGCGGCCGTTCTTCTTTGGTCGAAATCTGTACAATCCAGCTCACAAATCCTATGAAAAGCCCGAATGCAAAAGCGAGGTCGATGCTGTTGGCCAGGAAATAAATTATTGCACCTACTGCCACAGCAATACCAACAGCAATAGCTGCTTTCATCGAACCGCCGGTATTAACCGCTGCGTCTTTTGCGTCTTTTGCTTCTTTCTCTTTATTGGGTAGCATTTTATTGAAAAACAGGTATACAATCAGTGAAATCACAAGGGCAATGGCAGCTATCCCGAAAGCGTAGTTATAGCCTCGGGCAAATACATCGATATAATTCTGAGCAAAAGCCGAAAGGTCGGTAACCGGTCCGCTGAGGCTTACTTTATCCGCCAGTATCTGCAATTCCGAAGTATCTTTCAATGTGCCGTTCACCTGCTGATGGCAAAGTGAAGGTAAGCTACCGTCGTGGAGGTATCCGTTAGCTTTCAGCCACCAGTCGCGAACACCTTTGGCTGCGAATGGAGCAAAAAATGCACCCACATTGATCCCCATGTAAAAAACCATAAATGCCGAATCGCGAAATTTCGAATATTTCGGATCATCGTACAGCTGACCTACAACGGCCTGCAGGTTACCTTTAAAAAGGCCGTTGCCGAGCGCAATGATAAATAATCCTGCGATGGTGAGCGAAAGCGGTAAGCCCGGTAACGCCAGCATGGCATAACCGGCAAACATTACGATTTGCCCGACAAGAATTACGGTTTTGTACTTTTTGGTAGCATCGGCGAGCATACCACCGGCCAGCGCCATGGCATAAATGGCAAAATAGAACCAGCTGTAAATACTTCCTGCTTTATCAGCCGAAAGGCCATATTTTGCCTGCAGGAAAAGAACCAGGATGGCCATCATGGTGTAAAAACCGAAGCGCTCGCCCATGTTGGTGAAAAACGCTACGATAAGTCCCCGTGGATGTTGTTTGAACATAACTGTTAGATTTAGTTTGTATTATAGTTTGATTGGTTTGCTGTGGGGCAAAAATAAACTAATTTCCGAATCTGCAAAGGCTGCTTTTTCAATGAAATGAAAAAGTTTTCAGACTGTAATTGATTGTAAATTAAAAAGATATTTTAAGCACGGCTTTTACATCCGATTTCTTGTTCCCGCTTATTTCGTCGGGGCCGCTGCTTATTACGTTGCGGTCGGAGTAATAGGTTTGTGCAAAACGCAGGATAACCGATATATTACGTGTAATTGCTGAACTGAACATAAGGTAAAAACGGCTTCCCTTTCCCGAAAAGGCAGGAACTGAGAATGAGAAAGGCACATCCTGTTCGAATGCGTACAGCCGGGTATCGTAGGAGTCGGTGTCGAAAAGCAGGTACCTGAAACTTACGCTCAGGTCTTTATTGACTGGCTTCAGCTGAAAGCCCTGGTAAATAAGGTAACCGGTTTCAAGGTCTTTATCCGGCGCATTCCGACTGGTGATTTCAACCCGGCTCTGGAGTTTAAGCCACGAAAGGGCCTGGTAGTTAAACTGTAACCTGTAATAATCACGCTTCGAGTCGCCAAGCTGGTTCATCTTTTCATCATTCAGCGAATAGTTCATGGGGTTAACTAACTGCCTGTACCCCAGCACAAGGTCGCCTCGCCTTGAAATATTATATACCAGTTGTACCGAATATTCCTGTCCCGACGAGGGAGCATCAACACTGTAGCGAAGCCAGTCGTACCGAAAGAAATCCGCGTAAGCACTCAATGTAATTTTGCTGAGCGGGGTGGCAACCATCCCCATATAAAGGCCTTTCTCGTTGGTGCTGTTGCTGCTTTCGCCAAAGGCCGCATTAAAATTGTTTACATAGTTTTTCTGGTAATTGCGATACACCATGGCAAAGGATAGCCTGGCATCGGGGCTGAAGGAGAGTCCCTGCAACACGGCCAGGCCGGCATCCAGTTGTTTGGAAGCTTCACCGTAAAGGGTAAGTGTTTTGTAATTATAGCTGTAGTCGA
>CAYNVK010000472.1:0-3148 GCA_964400395.1 uncultured Lentimicrobiaceae bacterium
TGCGGGACGCGGCTTGCTTTATACCTACAGGGATGGGAAAGCCGTGGATACCACTCATCTTCACCTTCGCGAATGGATAAATTGTATCCGCGCGGGAAAAGGAGCACAACCCAGTTGCAATATCGACCAGGCCTTCGAAGAAGCCATGACGGCGCATATGGGAACTATCTCGTACAAAGAAGGTCGCAGGACTTACTGGGATAAAGAAAAAGAAGTTATTGTATAGCAAACAGAACTTTCTATGGTCAAAGGCGTTACCGGATCATTAAAACAATTGCCTGCCCTGCAAGTGGGAATTGTAGGCTTTGGCTTGTCGGGCCAGGTATTTCATGCGCCATTTATTGATGTACACCCCGGTTTTAATCTTCATACCATTGTAACTACCGGCACGCTGGCTAAAGAGAAATATCCGGCTACACGTATAGTTTCTTCGTTTGAAGAACTGATCGCCGATCCACAAATTGACCTTGTCATTATCTGTTCGCCCAATCTGTTGCATTATCCGCAGGCCAAGGCAGCTTTGCAGGCCGGCAAACATGTGGTGGTCGAAAAGCCGTTTACCGTGAACAGTGCCCAGGCTGTGGAGCTTATTGAAATAGCGCTTCAGGCCGGCCGGCATGTTTTCCCCTTTCACAACCGGCGCTGGGACGGCGACATGCTTACGCTGAAACATATTATTGAACAAGGATATCTCGGGAAAATTGTTGAATACGAATCGCGTTTCGATCGTTTTACCCCCGAAATTTCGAGGGCAGCATGGCGATACCAGCAAGTGGAAGGCGGCGGAACCTTGTTCGACCTTGGCATTCACCTGATCGACCAGGCCGTGAGTATATTTGGCCCGCCAGAAGGCGTTTTTGCCAGGTTGTTTAACCAGCGACAAGGAAGTGTAACTGATGATAGTTTCGATTTAAAACTTATTTATCCCGACCTGAATGTTACGCTGAAGGCGAGTGTTTTTGTTAAAGAGCCGGGCCCGCGTTTACAGGTTCATGGTACGCAGGGTTCATTTGTTAAATATGGGCTCGATGTACAGGAAGCGCAGCTACGCAAAGGCAAAAAGCCTGGCAGTAAAGGTTTTGGGACAGAACCTGCATCGCAGAGAGGGATACTGAATACAGCTACATTTGGCAAATCATTCCGTGGGCGGTACGAAACTCTGCCCGGTAACTACATGGCTTTTTTCGATAATGTGCATGCAGTAATTACTACTGCTGCCGAAGCCATCGTTAAGCCCGGCGATGCTTTGCTCAATATCAGAATCATTGAAGCATCACGCACCAGCAACAGCCAACAGAGAATAATTCAATTATAATTACTCCGCGAGAAATAATCATTAAACAGGGAATAGGCTGAAAACAAGATTGTTTGCAGCATAAAACGAATTCATTAAATCATGTTTTTATGGCGACCAGACGCAACTTTTTAAAAAACATTACCCTGATTTCAGGCGTATTGGCTTCAACAACCCTCGAAGCCAAAAAAGAACCCGCAAAAAGTAAGAAAATGCCAGTCGGGATACAGCTTTATTCATTGAGGGATGTAATAAGCAAAGATCTATCCGGAACGCTGCAGGCCGTTTCTAAAATCGGCTATAAAAGTGTTGAAGCCTATGGTTTTGACGGCCAGTTTTTTTCAATTCAGGCGCCGGATTTCCGTAAGATGTGTGCCGACCTGGGCATGGTTGTAAGCAGCACCCATGCAGGCATAACCGCTAACAATGCCCGGCTTTTTACCGAAAAAGCCGTTGAAGCCGGACTGGATTACCTGGTTTTGCCTTCGTTTATGGGCCGGCCTGAAAAGACCCTCGACGATTTTAAAAAAGTTGCCGAAGAAATGAACCAAATAGGAGAGATAACCAAAAAAGCGGGTATACAGTTCGGGTATCATAACCATAATTTTGAGTTCAGGCAACTGGAAGGTAAACTTCCGTATGATATTCTGCTGGCTGAAACCGATCCGGGTCTTGTAACTTTCGAAATGGATATTTACTGGGTGGTGAAAGGCGGACAGGATCCGGTTCAGTATTTCGAAAAACACCCGGGCCGCTTTAAGCTGTGGCACGTGAAAGATATGGGTAACGATGGTGAAACCTGTATTGTAGGCAATGGGCGCATTAATTTTAAAGACCTTCTGAAACATTCAAAAAAAGCAGGTCTGAAGCAGATTATCTATGAGCAGGAACAATACTCCGAAGGTGCACCCGTATACTGTGCTGAACAAAGTTTTAAATACATGCAAAAGAACTTACTTTAAATCGCATACAAAACCATTACCATGGAAGAAAACAAAACATCAGGTATTGATCGCCGTTCGTTTATACGAAATACGGCTACTGCTGCAGCAGGATTTATTATCCTGCCAAGCCATGTAATTTCGGGTCTGGGTCACCGGATGCCTAGTGATAAACTGAATATCGCCGGTGTGGGTGTCGGTGGTCGCGGAGGCGGAGTGATCAGGGCTGTAAGCAGCGAAAATATTGTAGCACTTTGCGATGTCGACTGGAAGTATGCTGCCGGGATTTTCAAAGAATTTCCGGATGCACAGAAATTCTACGACTGGCGTGAGATGTTTGATAAACTGAAAGATTCCATTGATGCAGTTGTTGTGGGTACTCCTGATCACAACCATGCCATCATCAGCATTAATGCCATGAAAATGGGCAAGCATGTGTATTGCGAAAAACCGCTTACACATGCCGTTTGGGAATCGCGGCAGATGACTGAAATTGCCCGCCAGTACAAAGTGGCCACACAAATGGGCAACCAGGGTAACTCCGGCGAAGGAATACGGCAGGTTTGCGAATGGGTTTGGGACGGAGCCATAGGCGAAATCCGCGAAGCCCATGCCTGGACTAACCGCCCGATATGGCCGCAAGGTCTGGAGCGCCCCACCGAAGTATTCTCGGTTCCCGATACCCTGAAGTGGGACCTTTTCCTGGGAACAGCCAAAGAAAGACCTTACAATCCTATTTATACACCCTGGAACTGGCGCGGCTGGTGGGACTTCGGAACAGGAGCCCTC
This sequence comes from uncultured Lentimicrobiaceae bacterium, assembly GCA_964400395.1. Lineage (GTDB taxonomy): Bacteria > Bacteroidota > Bacteroidia > Bacteroidales > UBA4417 > UBA4417. Next base: position 3,025 of record CAYNVK010000472.1, read on the forward strand.
GGCGATATGGCCTGCCATATTATGGACCCGATATTTATGTCGCTAAAACTGAAATATCCTACCAAGGTACAGGGCAGCTCTTCACAGTTTAACACCGAGTCGCCTCCATTAGCCGAAACGGTTA
>CAYNVK010000473.1:0-3145 GCA_964400395.1 uncultured Lentimicrobiaceae bacterium
AAAGTTTTAATTTTAAATTATACTGCATTTTTATTTTTCTTTTTCCATATAGTAAAGCTAAGCCTTATTCGCTTATTTTTTTGTCCACTTAAAGGTAGTAACTTCAGTCTGTTTTTTTCAATTTATTTACATCAGATTAGCAGTTCTGCGAAAAGAATTCAAACCTGACCATTAAAATACCTGGATACAGATCGTTTGAGTTTTGTACTACTCGTGGTACTTCTGCAATGGTTCCCGAACCGGCCATCGGCTGGGGCGAAGCTTAACACCGGGTTCAGAATAACAGCAACAGAGTGTTCGAAGCTTTTCCGCGGCAATCTCAATTTCAGAACCAGTGTCAAGAAAGATTGGAAATAAACAAGTGTAAAACATTGACATTCAGTACATATATATCCCTTGACTTATTGACATTGTCCTCGTGCCGGTTTCACAGGCGAAAAGAAGAAACCCTGGATGGTGTACACGTGGCCAGTCTGTCTGGAGATGCCGATGACATATTCCGATCCTCCCTCAATGAAATCGGAATCACCGTTTGCATTTTGAGTTTGTATTGGACCCCGTCATCTTTCGGTAACATTTGGAACCGACCTCCTTCTGTGGGCGTGTCAGGGCTGATCCTCGCCAAACACAGCTGCCGCTGTTTTGACGGCCTCAATCGCGGCAGGGAAACCAGCGTAAACGGCCATTTGCAGGATGATCTCCAGGATTTCGTCACGGGTACAACCCACGTTCAGGGCGCCTTTGATGTGCTCTTTCAACTCAGCTTGCGGGTATCCGAGGACGGTCAGTGCCGATACGGTGAGCATCTCCCTCGTCTTCAAGTCCAGGCCGGGGCGTGTGTAAATGTCAGCAAACGGGAATTCGACGAGGCAACGCGCTAAATCTGGGCTGCTGACTGCGAGGCCTTTCAGCGCGGAGTCAATTCCCGATCCGAAGATGGCTCGCATCCGGTCAAGCCCGCGGTCGTATCTCGATTCTTCTGATTCCATATCGGTGCAATGGTTAAGGTGATTTCTACTCATGGTACTTTAGCAATGATTCCCGCACTGGCCAGCGGCTGGGGAGAAGTTTACCCCCTGGTTCAGCAAAACGGCATCGGAGTGTTCCGAGCTTTTCCATGGTAATCTCAATTTCAGAACCCGGGTCGATAAATTCATCGTGGTCGCAGCCGGTGCAATCGGGAATGGTTCCGAAGCCTGCAACAGTACCTGGCTTCAGTGTAGTTACAAAACCAAGCCAGGCAAACACATCTCCGGTTTTGTGGCTGATTTCGGAAGTCGAACCCTGGAATTTAACTTTGCCATTTACGGTAACTGTAACTTTAAGGTTAAATGGGTCGCCCACTTCATCGGGTGTAACAAGGTACGGCCCGAGTTGGTTACCCTTCGCCATATCCTTGGTTAGGCAGAATCCACCTATAAACTCCATCGCCTGAACGTCACGGGCCGAGACATCGTTAAAAATGCAGAAACCTGCCACAGGCTGTTTCTCGTTTCCATACACCACTACCAACTCTGGCTCGATGTCCAAACGCGAAGTGTAAGCCGGCCAGGGAATGGTTTCATCATTGCCAACAACTGAATTTAAATTTCCTTTGTAGTACGACAATGCTTCGGGCTGTCCAACAGGAGGTTTCGGTTTTGGGGCCATCACCGCCTTGGCAAAGGCCTGTAGTAGCATTGAAGTAAGTGGATTATCCTTTTCGTACTTTCCTATTACTTCGGCTGAATTTTTCATATGTCGCGGCGTTAAGCCGAAGTCAAAAAGGGCAGCCACCTCAACCGGTTCCAACAATCGAACTGAATTCAACGGAAATTTTTCACCATTACTGAGTTCTGCAAGGTGTTGTTCTCCCCAGTTAAGTAATTCCTTTGCGGCTATCTCACTTTCAGGAAGTGCTGAGAGGTAAGACTTGCTGCAGGCAAAGAATGAGTTAGGTTTCCCTGCTTTGTTTTCAAGTGCTGAGAATGGCACGGCGTAATCGCCAATCACAACCCCAAAATGAGGTTGTGAGTTGTTGGTTGTAAAACGAATGAGTTTCATTGATGGTAAATTTTTTCTGATACTAATAACTAAAACTCTTGTTTTACCCCTTTAGCCTTTGCAAGCTTATAAATTGCATCGAAGGTTGCAGGTTTATCCCAGGGGGCATCAGGTGCTGAGTTACGGAATTCGCGATAAGCTCTTTCTACGTTCATATAAAGACGAGCCGGGGCTTTCCATTCAGCAGAGGGGCCAAAATCGATTTTCTTGGCAGCTTCCAATGCAGAAAGTCCATTGTCGAAATGTTTTTTCGATTCGTTACGAACATATTGTAAATAGTCCCGCATCTCCTTAACCCCTTCTAACCCACACAATGGGCCATGGCCAGGAACAATAACCTTTGGGTTAAGTTGTGTTATGAGATCAAGTGCTTTAAAGAACTTATCGTACGAACCAGTCCAACCCATAGGTGTACAGTTTTTAAAAATTATATCTCCGGCAAAAATAACCCCTTCGCTGGGAACATGAACAATAACATCACCCACCTGATGGCATGGACCAACATAAATTAATTGTACCTCTGTACCATCCAGGTCGATTGTATAATTGTCGTCGAAAAGTGTTGTAGGAAAAACCAATTCTAAACCATCAAAATCATAATCTTCAAGAAGTTGCTTTCCGGCGCTGGCAATGCCTGGGTGAATTAATTTAAGAATATGTTTTTTTAAGAAATGGCCGGCTCCGTGCAGAAGCTCCTGACTTTCTTTTGGTTCGGCAACCTTTTTCATTTGCTCAGGAACAGAGCGATGAGCAATAATTTCGGCACCCTTAAATAGTTGATTGCCCCAAACGTGATCGCCATCTTCATGGGTTAAAACGACACGCTTTGGCATGCCAGTCCAAACGGTGCTAAATAACCTTATCATCTCTTCAGCGTGCGCCAAATCAGATTGAGTATCAATAACAATTCCACCGCCCAGGTTAATAAAGCCCGAATTTGCATCGCATACGCGGTTTTTCTCATTCAAAACCGCATAACAGTTTTTACTTACTTGTTTTAATTCCATAATTGTTTTTTTTTTAGAGGTTGCTTCTAATAATTCATTTTTGAGTATTTTCTGCTACCAATGATAACCCACTTAAATCGATCTGGCTTCACTGC
>CAYNVK010000474.1:0-3134 GCA_964400395.1 uncultured Lentimicrobiaceae bacterium
GTTCATTTTTAAAGGATTCAATGTTATGCTTTTATGATATATCTTATCAAACAAATATTTTTATTGTGATGAGTAATAAAATCCGCTAAAGAGTAATTGCAGCCGAAATTCTGAATTTTTAAGAGCATTTTTAGTAACGCTATTGGTATATCAACTTTTGATACAGTAAATTTGTGGAATGAAAATTTCGCAGCTACTTTTTGTTTACATACTGATTTTGTTTCCTTTAACACAGTTGTCGGCCCAGAAAACCATTCCCCAGGGTTATTTTTCGTCGCCTCTCGATATAAATCTTGGCTTAACAGGTTCCTTTTCCGAAATCAGGCCGAACCATTTTCATTCGGGTACTGATTTCCAGGTTCAGCAAAAGGTGGGATTGCCTGTTTATGCGGTGGCCGATGGATTTGTTTCGCGCATCAAGGTATCGCCAATTGGATTCGGGAATGCCCTTTACATTGATCATCCCAATGGCTATACATCGGTTTATGCCCACCTCGAAAATTATAACGACACTATAACTACCTACCTGCGTGCAAACCAATACAAGGTTAAAAGTTTTGAAGTCGACCTTTTCCCTGCCCACAAAAAGGACTCCATTTTCGTGAAGCGGGGGCAGCTGATTGGTTATGCCGGAAATTCCGGTTCGTCAGGCGGAGCCCACCTGCATTTCGAACTGCGTACTACGGTAACTGAGCGTATCATCAATCCGTTGTTATTTGGCTTTGATATTGCTGATGTTTACCCGCCGTTTATTGATTTTATAAAAATATATCCCGAAAATGATCAAAGTTATATAGGAGCCTCGGCTGAACCCAAACGATTCATGTTGCGAAAAGCAGCGGATGGCGATTACCGGCTGGCCGACCAGGATACCATTTCTGCCTGGGGTACTTTCAGTATTGGCGCCCAGGCTTTCGATTATAACCAGAGCCAAACGGACAGGAATGGGTTTTACAGCATGCGGATGTACCATAACTATGTCGAATTTTTCTCGATGGAATGCGATAGCTTCTCGTTCGACGAAAGCAGGTATGTGAATGCCAGCATCGACTATGCCGATAATTACAACCTGGGTAACCGTATTGTAAAATCGAAAAAACTGCCCGGAAACAAACTCAGCTTTTTTAAAACCGATGCTGCTAACGGAATAATAAATGTTACTGACGGAATGCTGCATGAAATACTTGTTTCGGTGGTTGACCTTTCGGGCAATATGGTAAATCTCAGGTTCTGGATACAATCGCAGAAACCGCTGGAAGTTGTGCAAGCGCCCTCATTTCCTGATCTGGATTCCACTGTATTATTCAGGTACGATAAAGTGAACAGGTTCGAAAACGGTGATCTGAAACTGGAATTACCTGTTGGTTGTATATACGACAACCTGAATTTTACCTACAAAAAAGCACCCGGCAACAAAGCCACGTTTTCGGATATTCATTATCTGCATAATGCCGAAGTGCCCTTGCATAACAGGATGAAGGTCTCAATAAAAGCCACGAAACTGCCACCGCGATTGCGTTCAAAAGCTTTGCTGGTTCGGGTTGACAGGACCGGAAAAAGAAGCCCGGCCGATGGCAGTTACGATAATGGCTGGGTTACGGCTACCACCAATCTTTTTGATGGATACGCTATTGCCGTCGATACCGTGGCGCCCGTTATAAAACCATGGCCCGAAAACAAAAAGAAAAACAAAACAAGCCTGCGTTTTGCGGTATCCGATAACCTGTCGGGTATTGAATCATACAGGGGCGAACTTAATGGCAAATGGGTACTGGTTGAATGGGATCCGAAAAACAGGCTGATGATATACCAGTTTGATTTTATGACACAGCCCGGTACAAACACATTTACCCTTTTCCTGGAGGATGAAAAGGGGAATAAATCGAGGTATTCGACCAGTTTTGTAAAATAAATTGTAAATTTACGGTAAAGCCCGAAGTTCATTATCCTTTTAAAAAGTCAGGATGAAATTTCCAGATGATGAAATTCTGAGGCACAGTTTCCTGATGATCCTGAATTATAATTCTATAAAAAAGTATGAGCCGCAGTTAATCAATTCACTAAAATATAAAACCTTCAAAAATTAAAAAATCATGACATTTCAACTTCCATCATTGCCCTATGCTGCTGACGCACTTGAGCCGGTTATCAGCTCGCGCACCATTGAATTTCATTATGGTAAACATCACCAAACGTATGTAACCAAGCTTAACGGCCTGGTACCGGGAACCGACTACGAAAATGCATCACTCGAAACCATGATCATGAAAGCCGAGGGTGGAATTTTTAACAATGCTGCCCAGGTATGGAACCATACTTTTTATTGGGAAGGTTTTTCGGCACGCCGTGGCACAGCTCCATCGGGCAAGTTGCTCGATATGATAAACCGCGATTTCGGATCGTTCGAAAACTTTGTTACCAAATTTAACGAAGCAGCCGTTAACCAGTTTGGATCGGGTTGGGCATGGCTGGTGCAGAATGCAGCCGGCAACCTGGCTATTGTGGCAACCGGAAATGCAGCTAACCCCATGCGCGACGGACTGAAGCCCCTGCTTACCTGCGATGTTTGGGAACATGCCTATTATCTCGATTTCCAGAACCGCCGCCCGGATTACGTAAATGCTTTCTGGCAACTGGTAGACTGGGACATTATTGCAGGCAGAATTGCATAAGTAAGGCTGGACGCCTGTTTCAAAAAATCCTGTTTAAATCATTAGCAACAGGCTCTGAACCCTATATTTTATAGCCGGCTGATCAGGTAGCCGGCTTTTTTTACGCTATCCATTACCTTTTCTGCCATTTCTTCCGGGGCTTCAACCTGAAGGGTTTTATCTGCACTTTCGAGGTCAACCGTCCATTTGCCGGCCAAATCAAGACTCTCGAGGCCGGGTTTAATAGCATTTACACAGCCTCTGCATTTGAGGCTTGTTTTAAATTTCAACGTTTCCATTTTTAATTATTTCAGTGAAAATTATTTCAAGGTTCTGTCAATTCATTGGTTTAGGTTAACAGTCGTGCAATTCGCAAAGTTTGTCGTTAGGTTCTATTTCAATAGTTGTGTGTGCAAAACCATTGGTTTTTAAAAAATTACGAACCTGTTGTTTTATAATCTCCGTTTCGACCAGGGTGGTTTT
>CAYNVK010000475.1:0-3132 GCA_964400395.1 uncultured Lentimicrobiaceae bacterium
GGATCGTCTTCCAGCGGACCGGTGGGCTCTACCAGGTATATTCTTTCGCGGCCATCGCCCGATGCCAGTTCGGCTCCCCAAACAGCAGCATCGAGCGTAGCCGTCAGGTAAATATATTTTGCTTTTCTGTGCTGTCCGTAATTCGATGCTATGCCGGTTTCAACCAGGTCGCCGGGCGCCAGATCGGCACGGGTGCCGTGAAAATAGGTTTGCCTGAACGGACTTTGATACGGAGTTTCCGATTCCAGGTTTTTATGTTGTTTTTCCATGCTGGTGTCTTACTTTAAAGTCGAAATATATTTTGAAGCAGTAACTCCGCAACTCGTTAACTATGCAAAATATTTACCATCTGCGAAAGGTTATAAAGCCGCATCGTGCTTACAATTATAATGCAACTGAACAAGGCCTTTATCAAATTGCTTCGACGAAATTAATTTTAATTTTTGTTCCGGAAGCCCACTGCCGAACAGTTGAGTGCCGCTTCCCAGCAGGGTGGGAATCATTGAAATAATGAGCTCATCAACCAGGTTAAGTTTTAGTAGTTGATTTACAATTTCGGCGCCTCCATCACAGTAAATATGCAGGCCCGGTTCCGACTTCAGCTTTTGAACGAGTGCTGCCAACCCGCCTGAATAAAATTTCACGTGGCCGGAATCCGGCTTTGGGCTGCGGGTAATTACATACAGCATCTTGCCGGCAGGCGGATATTCAAGGCCCATGGATTGAACCTTCTCGTATGTTTTACGGCCCACAATCATGGTGTCGATATTTTTAATAAACGCGGCATATCCGTAGTCCTCCCCTTCCTGCTCAACAATGGAGAGGAAACTCAGATCGTCGCTGGGCCCGGCAATATACCCGTCGACACTGCAGGCGATATAAACAATAACTTTTCTTTGCATGGCTCTGATTTCAGCAAATATTTGATTTTAGATTATGAAAGCAGCCTTTACCTGTAAGCCCGACATGCTACAATACTAACCGGCAGGTTCCCATAGTTCTACTTTGTTACCTTCGGCATCAAGAATATGTACAAATTTACCATAGTCGTAGGTTTCAATTTCATCGACAATAGTTACGCCTTCTTTCTTTAAAGCTTCAACCAGCGCCTGAAGGTTTTCGACCCGGTAATTTATCATAAAATCACGGGTAGATGGATCAAAGTATTTTGTTGTTTCCGGAAACGGGCTCCATTGCGTTTGTGCCTTCGTGGTGCTATCGGGTCCTTCGAACCATTCGAAAGTTGCCCCGTACGGGTTAGTGTTCAGCCCAAGGTGTTCCTGGTACCAGGCAGTCATTTTTTTGGGGTCTTTACATTTAAAAAATATGCCCCCTATTCCGGTTACCCTTTTCATAGCGTTGGTTTTATGAGTTGTTGTTAATGATCTGAAAGCGAAACCCAGGCAAAAAGTGGATGCAAAGGCTAAGGTTAAAAGTATTGTTTTTTTCATGGCAAACAGGTTTTAGTTTTAAACCGGACTGAAATTACGAAGAACCTTGCATTGAACTGAAATGCGGGAAATTAAAAATGAAGTATAGCTTTTGAAGCCAGGCTGAACGGGCAAGGATAATTTTCAGTAATGGATTTTCCCCAGCTTAATTTAACCAGCTGATAATTTTTATAAGTTCCTTCAGATGTAATCGATCAGCTTCAAAAAATCCTTTGTTTGCGATTGTATCGGCACTAAAATTTACTTCACAACTGAAGATATAGCCTGGCTGTATTTCAGGAACTGCATCATTTTATTAATCAGAATTACAACCTGGCTTTCGGGTTCACAACGAAATGCCTATAGAATTTCCCGCATGCCGATATTGCTGCCATTGAGCAAAGTGCGCGAATCGTCGAGGAACAGTTTCAGATCACTTTGCGATTGGCGGTCGAGAAGCAAAGAATCGTTTTGGTAGCGGGCAGCGGGCAGAATATAATACTGCCGCTTTCCATCTGCAATGGGATTGTACACCCAGGTAAGCTGGTAACCTGCATCTTTTATAGTGGTTTTGCCGGCTTGTTTATGCAGGGTAATTTTTACCATGGTTCCCCCGTCGGTATAGCGTTTGCGCTGGTTCGACACATAATTTCCCAGCGACCATACCACCAGTTGTTCGCGCGCCAGGGTATCGGACTGCCGCCATTCCATAGGTTGTATTACATGCGGGTGCGAACCGATCACAATATCAGCGCCATGGGAAAACAGGTAACCGGCTATTTCTTTCTGGTAGTCGTTGGGCTCGCGCTGGTATTCAATCCCCCAGTGAATAAACACGATGGCGGCATCAACAGCCGAATCGTGTACAGCTTTCATATCGGCCAGTATACGCTCTTTTTCAATGAGGCTTACCACATTGTTGTCGGGAACAGGTATTCCGTTTGTGCCATAGGTATAATTAAGCAAGGCAAGCCTGAAGCCACGGGTATTTATAATCATCGGGTTCGACCTGCGGTAGCTTTCATCATTTTTATAAGTGCCCAGGTGCAACATCCCCAGGCTGTCGAGCATAGTTACTGTACGTTCAATACCGGTCCGGCCGCGATCGCAGCAATGGTTATTGGCGGTGCCCACAATATCAATACCCGCATTCAGCATTCCGTTCACCAGCTCGTCGGGCGAGCTGAATGCCGGATAACCGCTATAAGGTTTTCCTGCAAGAGTGGTTTCGAGGTTTGCAATTGCCAGGTCGGCTCCCGAAAGAAAAGGCTTTATGAAACTGAAACAGGTATCGTAATTATAAATGCCACGCTGGCTGTCCCACGCCGCTTCAACCTGGGGCATATGCTGCATAATGTCGCCGGCAAAAATGAGGGTAATTTCATGAGCGGCAACCTGCGATTTGCGTCGGTCGCCTGCCGGATGTGTTGGCAATGCCGACAACAATACACCTGCTGATACTATCAGCGCGAGTTGCATAAAACGGCGTTTCAAAAATCCAGATATCATACGAATGAAGATGAATAGTATTTAAACGGACAGGACGGGGAAAGGTTTCAGGGTTTGAAATGTTTCAGGGGTTTCAGGGTTTCAGGGGTTTCAAAGGTTTCAGAGGTTTCAAGGGATTGATGGGATTGATGAGATTGATGGGATTGATGAGATTGATGGGATTGATGGGATTGATGGGATTGGAAAGTTTCGG
>CAYNVK010000476.1:0-3107 GCA_964400395.1 uncultured Lentimicrobiaceae bacterium
GAAAAAAAGCAGCAGAATCCATCAGGCTATGAGCCAATGGTTACGGTTAGTACACACAAGTCCGGCGGGAGAGTTGAAATCAGGGTAGCCGATAATGGCAATGGAATTCCACTAAAAGTGCTCGATAAAATTTACCAGCCTTTCTTTACTACAAAACCCAGCGGGCAGGGAACCGGTTTGGGCTTGAGTATGAGCTACGAAATTGTGACCAAGAGTCATGGTGGTGAGTTGAAAGTGGAAACAAAAGAAGGCGAGGGTGCTGAATTTACCATTGTTCTGCCAATATAAAAACCTAAACAAACATTGCGGATGAAGATTTTAGTTGTCGACGATGAAAGAGACATACAAGCTCTTTTTGAACAAAAGTTTCGCAAAGAAATTAAAGATAGAAGCCTTGAATTTGCATTTGCTTTTTCAGCAGAAGAAGCATTGCTGTACCTGGAAGTGCCTGAACATCAAAAGGTACTGATTTTATCGGATATAAATATGCCGGGTATGAGCGGCCTCGAACTGTTACGCCGCATAAAGGAAATATATAAGACCCCTCCGCCGGTTGTAATGATGATTACAGCCTATGGCGATGCCGAAAACTACAATAAAGCAAAAGACCTTGGTGCCGATGATTTTTTAACCAAACCGGTCGATTTTAATTACCTGAAAGAAAAACTTAAAAGTTAAATCTATGGCTAAAATTTTAGTAGCTGATGATGAGGTGGATCTTGAAATACTCATCAAACAGAAATTCCGCCAGAAGATACGTGAACAGGAATACGAATTCATATTTGCTGTGAACGGAAACGATGCATTGGAAAAAATACAGCAGCATCCTGATATAGATATTGTGCTGAGCGATATCAATATGCCTGGCATGGATGGTTTAACTCTACTCAGCCGGCTTGGCGAATCCTGCCCTTTGGTTAAGGCAGTCATTATTTCGGCTTACGGCGATATGGCTAACATCCGCACCGCCATGAACCGGGGCGCCTTCGACTTTATAACCAAGCCTATCAACTTCGAGGACCTGTCGGTAACGATGGAAAAAACACTCAGGCATTGCATACAGCTTCGCGAAACACTTAAAGCCATTCGCGAAAACAGTATTCTTAAGATGTATGTGGACGAAACCGTACTCAATTTCATGGGCAGCCGCGAATTTGAGTCTTCGCTCATGGCCAACGAAAGTATCGAAGCCTCTGTCGTTTTTATTGATATCTGCAGCTTTACATCCATCAGCGAAAATGAATCTCCTGATGTTGTTGTGAAATTACTGAACAGCTATTTTGAAATTATGGTGAAAGAGATTATTGCCCAGGGCGGGTATATCGACAAATTTATCGGCGATGCTGTGATGGCTGTTTTCCGTGGCGATTATCACCTCGACAGGGCCATAGATGCAAGTCTGTCAGTCAGGAGCCAGATTGAGCGTTCCGATTCCCTGCCCGAAAATGTAACTTTTATTCCCAGGGTATCCATTGGCATCAACAGTGGCGAAATGATATCAGGTAACATCGGTTCAGCCAGTTTACGAAGGCTCGATTATACCGTAATCGGTGATACCGTAAATACAGCCCAACGTCTTCAGTCGGCTGCAGCTCCGGGGCAAATTCTGATCAATACACCGGCCTACGAAAAAGTAAAGGAATCATTCAATTGCCGAAAAGTGGGGGAGGTTAGCCTTAAAAATAAAGCCCAGCAAATGATGGTGTATGAAGTGCTGGATTAAAACTAATTGATCACGGGTAATATCGCGTAGAAACAATTTTATACCTGCTGCTGTCTTATTTTAATACGGAATTTTATTTCCATCCTCAATCCATTTATCAAAAACATGATTTGCCTCTTTTTGCAGCAGTTGCACCGGTTTCATCATGCGTTTATCAGCAGGTAAAGCAAGCTCGGTGTAAAACAATTCATCATCAAATCCGGCCCTGGCGGCATCCACACGGTCGGCAGCATAATAAAGCTTGTCGATACGTGCCCACATGATGGCGCCCAGGCACATGGGGCAGGGTTCGCAACTGGCATATATTTCGCAACCCGTAAGATCAAAAGTATCGAGGACTTTACAAGCTTCGCGAATGGCAACTACTTCGGCATGGGCTGTGGGATCATTGGTAGATGTTACCCGGTTGCCTACGGCTGCAATAATTTTTCCATCGCGCACAACAACGGCTCCAAATGGACCGCCTTTGCCGGTATTTATATTTTCTTCAGCCTTTTTTATGGCCTCCAGCATAAATGTATTCTTGTTTTCAGTCGACATCAGTTTTGATTAAATGGAATTTTATTAAAGCATTCTGTCTTAATGTTGTTGTTTGCGGGTTACTGGTCTGCTGATTCCGACATCCGACATCGCACATCCGACATCGCACATCACACATCGCACATCTTACTAGATCCACAATCCTAATCCCTCACCTTCCACGATCCAATTACATCTTCTTTAAGCAATGCCTTTTCAAGTATATGAATGTATTCCCCCCTTGGGATCATTTCCCCGCCAAGGCTTTCGAGATGATTGGTATAGACTTGTGCATCAATAATTTCGAAATTCCAGCTGCTGAGTTTTTCAACCAATTCGAACAGTGCGACTTTCGATGCATTTGTTACATGGTGAAACATCGATTCGCCAAAAAATGCTTTGCCCAAGGCTACTCCGTAAAGCCCGCCAACAAGTTCTCCGTCCAGCCAGGCTTCGGCTGAATGGGCGTATCCGGCTTCGTGCAGCCGGATATAGGCGTTTTGCATCTCGGTGGTAATCCAGGTTCCATCTTCGCCCTTACGTGTAGTTTTGGCGCAGTTCCTGATCACTTTTTCGAAGGCATGGTCGATGGTGACGGTGAATTGCTGTTTTTTGATGCTTTGCCGGAGGCTGTGCGAAATGATCATTTTTTCCGGAAACAGTACCATCCTGGGATCGGGCGACCACCATAGTATGGGCATCCCGTCTTCGTACCAGGGAAAAATTCCTTTCGAGTAGGCAAGTTTCAGCCGTTCAATACTCAGGTCGCCGCCAATAGCCAGCAAGCCTGACTCATCTGCTTCATCAAGGTCGGGGAATTCCAAACTTCGTCGCGATATTTCAACAGGCATACGTTAAAAATATG
>CAYNVK010000477.1:0-3100 GCA_964400395.1 uncultured Lentimicrobiaceae bacterium
ATATTTGCAAAGGTACTACAATCATTAACAGGTTATTCCGGAATAGGTTTTTAGTCAGATGTAAATTTACCGGAATACGTAATGGTTATGAATATTTGTTTAATGATGATTCCGGCTATAAAACGAGTAAATTTGCAGTCAGTATTCAAAACTAATTCATTACAGTTATGAAAAAACTAACCTCGGTTGCGTTCTTTTTAGTGTTGGCGATATCCCTTTCCGGGCAGGACATCAGCGGCCAGTGGAATGGAGTGCTGAAAGTGGGTGCTATGCAACTCCGCATTGTGTTCAACGTTACTAAAACCGATGCAGGTTACAGCTCTACCATGGATAGCCCCGACCAGGGCGCCTATTGTATTCCAGTTTCAACTACTACTTTCGAAAACATGGTGCTGAAATTTGAAGCGCCAAACCTGGGCATACAATACGAAGGAACGCTCGACAAGTCCAATGAGATTTCCGGTAATTTCAGGCAGTCCGGGCAATCTTTCCCGCTGATCCTTAGCAGGCAAGAGCACGAAAAAGAAACAGTACTAAGACCACAGGAACCTGTTAAACCTTACCCGTACGTGGTGGAGGATATCGTTTTCGAAAATAAAAAAGATACCATTCAACTGGCAGGCACCCTCACGTTGCCAAAGCAAACAGGAAGTTTTCCGGCTGTTGTGCTTATATCCGGCAGCGGGCCGCAAAACCGCGATGAGGAATTGATGGGGCATAAACCTTTTTTGGTATGGGCCGATTATTTAACCCGCAACGGGATTGCTGTGTTGCGGTTCGACGACCGGGGGACAGCAGCTTCGAAAGGCAATTTTAAAACTGCCATCACCCCCGATTTTGCTTCGGATGTCGAAGCCGCGGTTCAGTACCTGAAAACCAGGAAAGAAATTGACAAAAAGAAAATAGGACTTATCGGACACAGCGAAGGGGGTATAATTGCACCTATGGTTGCTGCCGGCTCAAAGGATATCAGTTTTATTGTTTTACTTGCCGGAACCGGGGTGCCTGGTAACGAAATATTGCTGTTGCAGCAGGAGTTGATCGGCCGGGCCAATGGCGCAAGTGAAGCCGAATTGCTGAAATCAAAACTGATGAACAAAGGTGCTTTTGATATCATCATTAACACAGTTGATAACTCTAAACGAAAAGCTGATTTAAGCACATATCTCAATCAGGTATATGAGCAGGATACTACGCTCGAAATTCCCCAGGGCATGACAAAAGATGAATTGATAAGCAAACAGGTCAGCCAGCTGACCAGCCCCTGGATGGTTTATTTTATTACCCACGATCCTGCACCGGTATTGCAGAAAGTGAAATGTGCTGTGCTGGCAGTAAATGGGGATAAGGATTTGCAGGTGCCTGCGCAGGTTAACCTTGATGCAATTAAAAAAGCGCTTGAAAAAGGCGGGAATAAAAAAGTCACCACAAGGGTTTTCCCCGGATTAAACCATTTGTTCCAGGAGTGTAAAACCGGTTCGCCCTCCGAATATGCCGGCATCGAACAAACCATTTCGCCGGTAGTTCTCGAAGAAGTAACACAATGGATTGTGAAACAAACAAAATAAGTCAGTTGCCTGATCATATTAAGTGCAGCTGTCAGTTGCCGGGATGTACCCCATTTGTTTGCATGCCGTCAACCGTAGGTGTTTGTAAAATTAATTTCAGAAACTGCTGCTTGTAAAGTACAGGTATAATGCATGTTGAATATTTAGCAGACCGGGCAAACCCAAGGTTGATTTTTTATTGTACTTTTGCCGGCAAATAAAAATAACTTCAAAATCCAGCGTGTGGAGTTGATAGTTGAAGTGGTTGCTTTCGGCTGAATTTTGCAGGGGATGAATGGTAATGAACGCAATAAGGGGCTTGCCGCATGCGGAAGCTTTCAACATAAATTTTTCTGCATACAACCTTCCGGTCTTAATCATGCCCATTATGAATTCGAATATTTACAGGTTTCCCGGATTTTCCCAGAATGCCTGTATTATTCTTTAAATCAGATTTATGCGCGATCCTAAGCTTCCTCTTGTCGAAGATGTACGGAAATTACTCTCCGGATATAAATCCAGCGAATTCTCATTTCAAAACCTGGCAAAGGATCTCGAACTTCCTTTAGATACTTTGATTCAGGCTTTTGGTAATGAAAATAAACTGGTAGAGGAAATTCTGAATTTTGAACAGCAGAATCTCGAAAATATTTTTGCCGAATTCCCCTTCGAAGGAAAGAATGCCATTGATGAACTGCTGCAGGTGAGCCGGGAAATCAGCCACAAATTTGTAAACATTTTGCCAAGCATTACTTTCGACCTCCGGCTGGTTTTTCCTGAAGTCAGGCAGCGGTTTGTTGACAAGCGCATTACGTTTGTAAGTGCCAAGATACGCTCCAATTTCGAGCAGGGTATCCGACAGGGGCTTTACAGACCCGACCTGAGCTCCGAGCTTGTTTCGCGCATATATATCAGCCGGCTGATTGATCTGCACAATCCCGATTTCTTCCCCAACGAAAGCATTTCTTTTGCTGTACTTTTCGATGTAATGTTCGATACTTTTATCCGCGGAATTTGTACCGACGAAGGGAAACATTATTACGAAAAGAAAATTAAATGCATGAAATTTTAATGTCCCGGCTTGTAAGCACATTGCTGAAGTTGCCGGATCAAAAATGCAGTAACACCATCTGTTAACTGCATTTCCCGAAATATTTTTTAAATCAGAACTTTTAATGCCATTTTCTGCTATCTTTAACTGTTTAAAATCAGTTGAATATGGCAAAAGTTGTAATACTAGGCGCTGGTATAGCCGGACATACGGCAGCGCAGATTGCAAAACGTAAACTTGGCAGCAAACACGAAGTGGTTGTTGTGAGTCCGAACACCAAATACCAGTGGATTCCCTCCAATATCTGGGTGGGAATCGGCCAGATGACAGCCCGGCAGGTTACCTTTGAGCTGGCCCCTGTGTATAAAAAACTGGGAATTAATTACGAACAGGCTAAAGCGGTAGCCATCCACCCCGAAGGCGATGCGCAAACACCCGGGCCATTTGTCTTGGTTGAGTCCACCCGGCAGGGGCAGGCCGGTGAGCCGAAAAAAATTGAATA
>CAYNVK010000478.1:0-3099 GCA_964400395.1 uncultured Lentimicrobiaceae bacterium
TTGCTCCAAGGTGAGCGATGGTGCCTCGGGTATCGCTATTATGAGCGAAGAAGGATTAAAGCGTGCCGGTATTGCTTACGCTGATGCCGTTGAGGTAGTAGGGTGGGGACATGCTGTCGACGATATTACCGAAGATCCGCCTCAACCCACCGTGCTTACCACCACGCGCGAAGCCATCAGGCAGGCGCTGGCATCGGCCGGAATAACCATTGAGCAGCTTGCAACCGTTGAGTTGCACGATTGCTTTACCATTGCCGGCATCCTTGCGGTTGAAGCGCTGGGCTTTGCTGCTCATGGAAAAGGCGCTCAATTTGTAGCCGCCGGTAATACCGCCCGCGATGGACAAATTCCAATGAATACTACCGGTGGACTCATCGGCTGGGGTCATCCCACAGGTGGCACCGGCGTTCATATGGCTGTTACAATCTGGGAACAACTCACCGGTAAAGCCGGGGCAAATCAAATTAATATTGATGCTGCCCGTCCGTATGGAATGACTATTAATATGGGTGGTGATGATAAAACGGTGGTTGTGATTGTGTACAAAAAGGCAGAGTAATCCACACGCACATAAATGCAAAAAGCCTCCGCTCGGGAGGCTTTTTTATGAGGTTTCGAGCGGATTCGAACCGCTGTACGCGGTTTTGCAGACCGCTGCCTAGCCACTCGGCCACGAAACCGTGTTTTTTCGACGGTGCAAAGGTAAGTAATTCACATTTTATCAACAAATACTTTTTTATGCCTGTTTCGAAAACGTTTTAAGGCATGCCGGGCAAAGGCAGCCATGCCATGTTTGCGAAATCATTTCCATGGTTTCCGGTGCTACATCGTATTCAAAACACCAGCATTTGGCCGAAGTGCTGCATACAAATGTGCTGCCGCAACGCGGGCATTTCTTTTGTTCAAAAGGTCTTTCTTTATCTTTCAATGTGTTACTTTTTTCAAAATTATCATGAATTCCTTGTGCCTTTTACCAGTTTCCTCCCTCGTACATCCCACATCTAACATCCCACATCAAACATCAAACTATTGTTCCAACGTAACACTAACCTGCCTTATTTTACCGCCATGGGCCAGGGCCGGGTTTAATTTCGATACTTTAATTTTTACATGAGTAACCGTGTTAAAGTCCCTGTAAATGGCATTTATTATACGCCTGGCAACATGCTCGAGCAGGTGCGAGTGTTGTTCCATTTCCTGCCTGATAAGCGCGTACACCGCCTGGTAATTCACGGTATGCTTTAAATCATCGCTTGATTCTGACTCAGTTGTGTCTGCCGTAAGCCAGGCATCAACTGTAAAACGGGTGCCAATTACACGCTCTTCCTTAAAACAGCCATGGTAGGCAAAAAAATCCATTCCCTCTATTTCTATCAATCCCATCTTGTAATCTGTGTTTGGTAAAATTCCGGCTCTGTTTATCACTGAACCTGTTTGTTTCATCACCGGTATTCCGGGATGTAAGTTAACAGGTGAGTGCAAAATTAGTTGTATTCCACCGATTTTTAGCCCGATAATTATATTCTCTCTGCTGATTGCTTTTAAATGTTGATTTAAGGTGTGTAATATCCATTTTCCTTGAGCAGCTAACTGTTACCTTTCCCCAAAAAAATCTACCTTTGCAGATTATTTCATTTTAATGGACTTAATGCTTGATCATCATGACAGAAGAAATTAAAACCAACAGCGGGGAGGAAAAGGTATCTCTTAATTTTATTCACCAGATTATTGAAGAAGAGCTCTCGAAAGGCAAAAATGCTGGTCGTGTTCATACCCGGTTTCCCCCCGAACCTAATGGCTATCTTCACATTGGTCATGCCAAAAGTATTTGCCTGAATTTTGGTACTGCAGCCAAATATAACGGACTGGCTAACCTGAGGTTCGACGATACCAACCCTGTAAAAGAGGATACTGAATATGTTGACAGCATTATGGAAGACGTGCGCTGGCTTGGTTTCGACTGGGGCGACAGGCTTTTTTATGCTTCCGATTATTTTGATCAGCTTTATACCTGGGCATTGCAAATTATTAAAAGCGGTAAGGCTTATGTGGATGATTTGAATGCAGAACAAATAAGCGAATACCGCGGTACCGTAACTCGGCCGGGAAAAGAAAGTCCTTTCCGCAACCGTTCGGTTGAAGAAAACCTGGATCTGTTCACGCGTATGAAAAACGGGGAGTTCGAAGATGGATCAAAAGTATTGCGTGCCAAAATCGATATGGCTCATCCCAATATGCTGATGCGCGATCCGATTATGTACCGCATTATTCATACCGATCACCACCGTACCGGCGACAAATGGTGCATTTACCCCATGTACGACTATGCGCATGGGCAGAGTGATTACCTCGAAGGAATTACACATAGTATCTGTACCCTCGAATTTGAGGTACACAGGCCCTTGTACGAATGGTACCTCGACCAGGTTTCGGATAGTGAATACAGGCCTAGGCAAATTGAATTTGCGCGCTTAAACCTCACTTATACCGTAATGAGCAAGCGCAAACTGCTGCAGCTTGTAAACGAAAATTATGTTACCGGCTGGGACGATCCGCGCATGCCAACCATCTGCGGGCTTCGCAGGCGTGGCTATACACCCGAATCGTTGCGCAACTTTGCCGAAACCATTGGTATTGCCAAGCGCGATCAGCTGATCGATGTGGCCTTGCTCGAATTCTGCGTGCGCGAAGACCTGAACAAACGCTCCAACCGTGTAATGGCGGTGCTCAACCCGGTTAAACTGGTGCTCGATAACTACCCCGATGGAAAGGTTGAAGAACTTGAAGCCATTAATAATCCTGAAGATCCTTCGGCCGGATATCGCACCGTGCCATTCTCGAAAGAACTTTATATTGAGCGCGAAGACTTTATGGAAAATCCCAGCGGCAAGTTTTTCAGGCTTAAGCCAGGCGGAGAAGTACGGTTGAAATACGCTTATATCATTAAGTGCGAATCTGTTATAAAGGATAACGAAGGAAATATTACCGAAATTCATTGTACCTATCAGGAAGATACGCGAAGTGGAATGCCCAATAGCAACAAGAAAGTAAAGGGTACGCTTCACTGGGTTTCGGTGGCAGATGCTGTTCCTGTGGAGG
>CAYNVK010000479.1:0-3088 GCA_964400395.1 uncultured Lentimicrobiaceae bacterium
AGCAAGCCCGTACATGCCCCTGGTCTGTGGACGGCTTACCTGGGCAACAGCTTCGCCAGGAGAAACAATAGAAAGAATTGTTAGTGCTAATATACAGATGAGAAAATGGAACTTCATGCAGAAATGTTGTTAAGAGCGCAATTTGGATGATATACTTTTACCGGGCCAGAATGCAAATATGTGTCATTACCGATGATCGATTAATAGATAAGTAACCCGATTTTTGTATTGATAAAACTATACCGCTGTCGGTCAGGCGCCCATTGGGTGTATAAACCCAGGCTCACTGAAAGCGAACTGCGAAATGTTACAGGAATTAAAAATCCGAAACTGGGATTTGCAAACACCTTAATATCCGTAGTATTGCCGCTCACCTGGTTAAGCATTCCGGCAGCGCCGGTTATAAAAGGCTTTATACTGCTTACACTCATCCGGTTCATATAAATCTGACCTTCGGCATACAACGGAACCAAGGTTCCGCCATTGTATGCTTCAACTCCGGCACCCAACCCAATACTGATCTCTCGGCTGTACCGGTAACCGATCAGGGTCGAAAAACCAGTGCGCCTGATTTCATAGTCCTGGTCGAGATACCTGGCGCCATAACCCATATTGAACTCGGTAAGACTGAATATGCGTTGCCCGAACGGGGGATTATTCCTGAAAATAATCCTGTCCCATTTATTATAACTCGAACGCTGGGCCATGATTTCACCACCAACTGAAACCAGCATAACCGTTATGGAAAGAAATATAATGAAACGGAAATTTTTCATTTAACCTGTTTAATTGTAAAAATAGTAATTATAACAATCCGCAAGTGTTTCGGGTCAAGCTTAACCTTGTTTTTGAAACACAGCCTGCCAAACATGGTTTTAGCAATTCCTTAGGCAGCTGCGTACATCCGCGGAAATAAACTTGCTAAAATATTGCAGCATCCAGCTTTTTATTACCCTTTCGTTTGAGACTATAAACAATCTGTTCTCCGTTTTGGGACAACTGTAATTTAATCGGGAAATGATTTATTGATACACTGGTACACCTCTGTCCGGAAATCACAGCTTCGCCCGCTCAATCCCATTTTATGGTCGAGAATCACATATACCATACAGATGCCGGCTAGTAATAGCAGCAAATTTAATAAAAGAGACCTTATATTTCCGATTAATTCAAAAGATTAGATCGTGGATCATTCGCTGTGTTCAATTTAGTTCATTTTCACATGAATAACCATCAAAGTGGATTACATTTAACAATTGCCTGCCGGTATTTTGTTCAATCATACCATCCTTTTCGGATCCTGAGTATATAAAATTAATACCTGCAATAACCAGGTTTTATGCATGCAGGGGGTAATGCCGCAACCTTTGTGCCATTTGGCATGTAACGCACATGCAATACCTCAAAAACAGCTATAGGAACATACTCTTACAAGCCCGGGAATTAAATAGCTGTCATAAACTTTTTGCAAAAACAGCCACCTGGCCTGAACGTCAGCATCCTGTTGACACATCTCCCCGAAATCAGGATCAGTTTTGTCGCAGCATAACACAGAATCATATGTTTATAGCTTCATATAACAAAACATTGCTTATATTTGCAGAAGTACAGCCGGTTTATTGAACAACTTTTATGAAGGGTTGTTTATGAGAGAGTTTTCTGTATCAGAGTTTTACAGTTGAATCACCGAAGTTTTATAAATGGATCGAAAACCAATCAAAAAAGTACTGATAGCCAACCGCGGCGAAATTGCAGTACGTATTATCCGCTCGTGCCGTGAAATGGGCATACAGACAGTAGCCGTTTTTTCGGACGCCGACCGCACTGCAATGCATGTGCGTTATGCCAACGAAGCCTTTCACATAGGGGCATCGCCATCGTCGGAGAGCTACCTGAAAATTGATACCATTCTTGATGTAGCCAGGCGTTCAGGTTGCGATGCTATACATCCGGGTTATGGTTTCCTTTCGGAGAATGCTGAATTTTCGCGCCGTTGCCGGGAAGAAGGTATCATTTTTATCGGGCCATCCCCTGAAGCCATCCTGGGCATGGGCGATAAAATTACTGCCCGTCGCACCATGATAAAAGCCGGAGTGCCGGTAGTTCCCGGAACCTCCCAGGCGGTTACCAGCGAGGAAGAGGCACTTGCCACCATACGCGAAATCGGCTTGCCGGTTATGATTAAAGCATCAGCCGGTGGCGGTGGCAAAGGCATGCGCCTGGTAAAGGAAGAATCAAAAATACTGAGTTCGCTGCGTGGTGCCCGCTCCGAGGCCAAAAGCGCTTTCGGCAACGACGCCGTTTATATCGAAAAATATATCTCATCGCCTCATCATATCGAATTCCAGGTGCTGGCCGATAGTTTTGGCAATACGGTACATCTTTTTGAACGCGAGTGCTCGGTACAGCGGCGTCACCAAAAGGTGGTTGAAGAAACGCCCTCACCCATTATGACCGCCGAAGTGCGTGCCCGTATGGGTGCCGATGCCGTTGCCGCTGCCAAGGCCGCTAACTACGAAGGTGCCGGGACTATTGAGTTTATTGTGGATGACAATCTCAATTATTATTTCCTCGAAATGAATACCCGCCTTCAGGTTGAACACCCCATAACCGAACGTGTGGTAGGTGTCGACCTGGTGAAAGAACAGATACGTATTGCTGAGGGCAATCCCCTGCCTTTTGCACAGGAAGACTTGCACCAAAGCGGGCATGCCATTGAATGCCGTATTTATGCCGAAGATACCGACAATAATTTTATGCCCAACCCGGGCACCATCACCCATATTACCGAACCGCTGGGCTTTGGCGTGCGCTGCGATGGGTATGTTTACACCGGTTACACCATCCCGATATATTACGACCCTATGATCAGCAAGCTGATTGTGTGGGGCAATACACGCGACGAAGCCATTGAGCGCATGCGCCGTGCCCTGTTCGAGTATAAGATCAGCGGGGTGAAGACATCCATCAAATTTCTCGAAAAAATTATGGATGCACCCGAATTCAGGAAAGGGGGATACAACACCCATTTTATTGAAGATAATATGGATTTCCTGATGACTGACACCGAATGCGCTTACGAGTGCGA
>CAYNVK010000480.1:0-3088 GCA_964400395.1 uncultured Lentimicrobiaceae bacterium
ATATCAAAACCGGCGGGGGTAGCACTTCAATCGTTTCGGGCGATGTATCCGCCAAGGGCATCAAAGGCCTGGTGAATGTTACCCTTGCCCCCGTAACATGTATAATTAATTCAGCGGACGATGCCATACATTCCAATAGCAAAGTTGTAATCAGTGCCGGAACATTCAGCCTTTCAACTTCGGATGACGCCATACATGCCGATGCTGAAATCACTGTAAATGACGGAACAATAGCCGTGGCCAAATGTTACGAAGGACTTGAAAGCCATATTATTACCGTAAACAAAGGCGATATAACAATTTCATCAACCGACGATTGCTTTAACGCAACAGCCGGAACCCGCACCGAACAGGATGATAAAAGCTGGACCTACATTAACGGCGGCCGTATTGCCGTGAGTTCGCAAAAAGGAGATCCGCTCGACAGCAATGGCAGCATGTCCATGACCGGCGGAACAGTTGTTTGTCACGGTCCGGCATCGCAGCCTAACGTAGCAATCGATTACAACGGTACTTTTAACATAACAGGCGGAATGCTTGTAGCCGCAGGACCCAGTTCAAATATGTTCCAGGGATTCAGTACCACTTCATCGCAAGCTTCAATAAAGGTAATTTTCAAATCATCGGTTTCTGCATCTACCATCTTCCACATACAGGACTCCAATGGTAATGAGGTTGTTACTTTTAAACCAATACGTAATTATCTCACCATGGTTTTTTCATCGCCGGCACTGGTAAAAGGGTCAACGTATACCATTTATAAGAGTGGGAGTTCGACTGGAACTTTGCAGGATGGCCTTTACAGCGGTGGGACCTACACACCCGGAACGCTGGTTTCAACTTTCACGATTTCGGGCTCGGTTACATCGCTTTCCAATTTGTAAAAGGAAACCTATGAAAACATTGGCGACATTCCTTTTTCTGACTTTACTGAGCATTTTGGCGCATGCACAGTCAGCCAAAGAGATTAAAGAAAACAAGGTAAAATCAATTACCATCTGGCAGAATGTTAAGGATGAAATTCCTTTAAAGACCTATAAAGTTTCGTACGAAACATTCGACAAACAGGGCAACACACTTTTGAAAATTAAGTTCGATACAGATGGTTCGACTGATAGTAAAGTGAGTTACCGGTACGATAAAAACCAAAATAAAACCGAAGAAATTGAATACAATGGCGATAACGAGATTGTCAGCCATAAACTTATTGTGTATAACGCTTTCGGCAAGAAAACGGAAGAACGTGAACTTTCGCCTTCCGGTGATCTGTTAACGAAAACCGTGTTCAGTTACAATTCATCGGGTGATAAATCGGCCGAAACAACAATGAATGCGAAAGGCGATATTCTGAAAACTACTGAATATCAATACAATTCGCGGAAGTTAAAAACACAGCGGACTACAACCAATAAAACAAAACAGGTTGAATCCCTGAAAAAATGGACCTACGAATATTATTAACCTACCATGAATTCCCTACTTGCTTCTACCGAAATACTGAATACTTTCGATCCTATATCACTTACCGAAATGGACGCCGTGAAGCTGCTCGACAGGATTGATAAAAAGTACATCTTTCATGCCAGCCGGCTGAGCGCTATACTCGAAAAACTGATGGATTCGTACTTTGTGCTTACTATTTCCGAAAAGCGGTCGAGCCGTTATCACACCAGGTATTTCGACACCGAAAACAGGGAGATATACCTCAGCCACCATAGTGGGAAGCTTAACAGGGTGAAAATAAGGTTGCGGTATTATACCGACTCGGGAATCAGTTTTTTCGAAATAAAGACCAAAACCAATAAAGGACGCACTATCAAGCACCGTGTTAGCATTACTGATCCCAATAATCCATTTACTGAATCATCAGAAGCTCTTTTGAATCGTAAAACCATATATAACCGGCTGCAATTGCTCGAGATGATACAGGTGAACTACAGCCGTAT
This sequence comes from uncultured Lentimicrobiaceae bacterium, assembly GCA_964400395.1. Lineage (GTDB taxonomy): Bacteria > Bacteroidota > Bacteroidia > Bacteroidales > UBA4417 > UBA4417. Next base: position 1,947 of record CAYNVK010000480.1, read on the forward strand.
AACTCTGGTAAATAAAAATTTTTCGGAACGCGTTACCCTTGATACCGGACTGGGGTATGTTTTCAACGAACAAAACTGCAGTTTCCCTGAACTTGTAATTGCCGAGGTTAAACAGGACAGGAATTCTTTTTCTCCATTTATCAGCCTTATGCAGGCGAACCATTTGCATCCAAAGTCGCTCAGCAAATACTGCCTGGGCATTGCTTGCATGGATCAAACAATAAAGTACAATCGTTTTAAATCTCATCTGCTGTATGTTAAAAAACTTTGTAAACAACCGGAATAACTGTATGATAGTTTTTCTGTTTCTGATCATGCTGGCGGCTCCCGGTAATGGATATGCCCTCGAAACAACCGACAATGACCCTTTAGTTGCCGATGCCCCCGAAATAAAAGAATCAAAGGCAGAAAAGAAAAAGGACAAGGATACTATTACTATTAATACCCGCTTTTATGTGAGTCTGGCAATGGATGTTGCGGCCGTTCTGCTGATCATCCTGCTGATCTACCATCCGAATTATAAAAAACTGGATACGATATTCACATTTATAGTGTTCAACGTGATCATCTTCCTGCTCACTTTTGTGCTCAACAAGGTGAAAATATCCATGGGAGCGGCATTCGGTTTATTTGCCGTTTTTTCAATGCTACGGTACCGTACCGAAGGCATTGGCATGAAAGACATGACTTACCTTTTTATTTTCATTGCCCTGGGCCTTATCAGCGGGATACAACTGGAATATGATGTACTTGCGATTATCATTGGGATTGTTTTATTTATCACTCTTTTCCTCGATTCCAACTTTATATTGAAACGTGAATTCAGCCAAAATGTGCAGTTCGAAAAAATAGAAATGATAAAGCCTGAATTGCGCGCTGAACTGATAGATGAACTCCGGCAGCGAACCGGTTTAAATATACGGCGCGTTGCAATCCATAACCTCGATTTCCTGAAAGACTCAGCCGAAATACGTGTCTACTATCGCGAATGATTTATGGGATAAAACCCTTGCCAGAAAAACGATCGTCCGGAACAAAATAAGGCCGGGCCACCATTCCGAAATAATTCCGACAGGCAAAACATCGGTAAAATCAACCGGTTTATCCTCACAATCGGCTCTTTAATCTATTTGTTTTGAAAC
>CAYNVK010000481.1:0-3087 GCA_964400395.1 uncultured Lentimicrobiaceae bacterium
CCCCCTGATTACAGGGCTTCCGCCTCCCTGCTGGCTTTGCTGAACATACACTGTACCATTTTGCTGCAATAATTCAGCCGATGTTTGCGGATTGCCAAAACGGATTTGCCGCGATGGAATTATATCAATCCTAACCGGTAAATCGCGGTATTGCTCCTCCACTTTATTGGCCGAAAGCACTACTTCCTGCAGGTTGATGGTAGCAATGGCGAGTTCTATTTTCGCTATACCAGGCGCTAAAGCCTTGCGTTCAATTACAAGGGGAACATAAGAAATGTGTGAGAATGTGAGTTCGTCAGCCGGACCGAATCCTGAGATATCTGCAATGCCATCGAGGTTTGTTATAACCGAAACTGATTTGTCGGAGTTGTAGATATAGCACTGGCTGATAGGCTGCTGATCAGTTTTACCAATTACCCGGACTTGCTGTGCAAAAGTAATCCCGGTAGTAATCAGCAGTAAGAAAGTGATGAGTTTTTTCATTATGAATTCATTGATGTTATAAATTAAATAAATTACAAAGCATGTACTGATCTGGTAAACAGTACATCTCTGATACCCTGAAGTTACCAGAAGTTTACCCTTGTTCTGAAAGATGTCAGGCGTTTTATGCGCAACTGCATCCAAATCAAAATCCAGCCATCCGGGCCAGCCGGTAGGATTTTGAATTTATTTCCGAATAAGTGAAATGCTGTTGAACCGGGTTGTTTCCGGGCTTTAGGCCAGGAATTCAGGGGGTGGAAGGATACGCTGAATGCCCGGAACCGGGTATTTTATAGTTTCGAAGGGCCTGTACTGAACTGAAATACACAAATCAGTGGTGAAGTCTTGCTGGCCGGCAATGGCCGATTTAATGATGTTATCAAGAATTATACGAGCGAGTTTATCCTGTGGGAGTTGATGGGCCTGCCGGTTATGTTGTTTTATTTTGGCAATCAGTTTTTCCTCCTGCCTGTCGTTGATGCAAACATAGGTGGTTTGTTTTTTACTCACGGTCTTTTTTACAACATCGTATAACCGGCCATCAACAATTATTTCATGTTTGTTCACCACGATGAGATTGCTGGAACTGTTACCGGTAAATGTAAAAGTGGTCAGGTCTTTACCCTGCATGTTGCCGAGCCCCGACCACATTTGTTGCCGCAAGGCCTGATGCATGATGTTTAAAACAATAAAATGCCCCAATGAATTATAAATCAACAATCCACAGAGCAATACCGAACCTGTTTTAAGGCAAACCTTTTGCATCAGTGCAAAAGTAATCAGAATTTAATGAACGATATGCACCCGGGCTTGTTTAAATAAAAACTTCACCGTAATTTAGTTGTGGCAAAACATCAATCTATTTAAATACAATTAATATGTTATTCGACCTTGATCTGATCAGGAAAGTGTATTCCGGGCTACCTTCAAAAATTTCAAAAGCGCGCTCACTCGTTAATCGTCCGCTTACCTTAAGCGAAAAAATTCTGTACAGCCACTTGTGGGATGAGTTGCCTGCAAAACCGTTTGGCAGGGGCGAGGATTATGTAAATTTTGGTCCCGACCGTGTTGCCATGCAGGATGCTACCGCTCAGATGGCGCTGCTGCAGTTTATGACCGCCGGTCGCAGTCGTACGGCTGTGCCCAGCACAGTTCATTGCGATCACCTTATACAGGCATCAGTGGGCGCCAATGCCGATTTAGATGTAGCGCTTTCGCAGAATAAGGAAGTGTACGATTTCCTCGAATCCGTTTCGGCAAAATATGGAATTGGATTCTGGAAACCCGGGGCCGGCATCATACACCAGGTAATACTCGAAAATTATGCATTCCCAGGTGGAATGATGATTGGTACCGATTCGCACACCGTGAATGCAGGCGGATTGGGTATGATAGCCATTGGTGTGGGTGGCGCCGATGCCATGGATGTAATGGCCGGTATGGCCTGGGAACTGAAAATGCCCAAACTGATCGGGGTGAAGCTTACCGGGAAAATGAGCGGATGGACATCTGCCAAGGATATCATCCTCAAAGTAGCCGGCATACTTACCGTGAAAGGCGGAACCGGCTGTATTGTCGAATATTTCGGGCCGGGCGCCGATTCCATTTCAGCCACCGGCAAAGGAACCATCTGTAATATGGGGGCCGAAATCGGTGCAACAACTTCAATTTTTGGTTACGATGCCAAAATGAGTGAATACCTCAAAGCAACCGGTCGTGCCGAAATTGCTTCGCTGGCTGATGGAATTATGGCTGACCTGAGGGCCGATGAGGATGTGTATCATTCGCCTGAGAAATATTTCGATCAACTCATAGAAATTGACCTTGATAAGCTGGAACCCTATGTTAACGGGCCTTTTACTCCCGATGCCGCTTTCCCGGTTTCGGAATTTGTTAAGGTTGTTAAAGAAAAAGGATACCCGCAAAAACTGGAGGTCGGACTGATTGGTTCGTGTACCAATTCGTCGTACGAAGACCTCACCCGCGCTGCTTCCATTGCCCGGCAGGCTGCCGAAAAGAAACTTAAAGCCAAAGCCGAATTCGTGATTACTCCGGGTTCGGAACTTATCCGTTACACAACCGAGCGCGATGGATTGCTTGGCGATTTCGAAAAGCTGGGAGGCGTGGTGATGGCCAACGCCTGCGGACCTTGTATTGGTCAATGGAAACGGCATACCGATGATCCCGAAAGGAAAAATTCAATCATCACGTCGTTTAACCGCAATTTTGCCAAGCGCAACGATGGCAATCCCAACACCCACAGTTTTGTGGCTTCGCCCGAAATTGTTACAGCGTATGCTATTTCCGGCGATCTGTGTTTTAATCCCTTAACCGATTACCTGGTAAACGAAGCAGGCGAAAAAGTTAAACTGGATGAACCGAAAGGTATCGAACTACCGGTTGCAGGTTTTGATGTAAAAGATCCCGGCTACCTGGCACCTCCGGCTGATGGTTCTGCCATCAGCATCGTGGTAAAACCTGATTCGGAGCGCCTGCAGTTACTGGAGCCCTTCGCAGCCTGGCAGGGTACTGATCTGAACGGACTTCCTTTATTGATCAAAGCAAAAGGCAAATGTACCACTGACCATATTTCAATGGCAGGTC
>CAYNVK010000482.1:0-3082 GCA_964400395.1 uncultured Lentimicrobiaceae bacterium
ACTTTTGTTGTTCCACAACATGTTCTATAACACTTTCTAAAATCATATTCGCCTAGCTTGTTTGATACAAAGATACAATATTGTTTGATAGCATCAAACAATATTGTATTCTGACAAACAACAATTTCGAAATACTGAATCAGGCTTAATTATTCATCCCACCAGAAACGATCCTGAAGGTTTGGAACGGTTGCCGGGAAGTTGGAGTTGTACACCCTTTCGTTGTGCGGGTATGCCAGGCGGCGCGGAATGGCACCTCCCGGGTTTTGGTTATGATCGCCTCCTTCGTTGGGTGTGAGCACTGGATAGCCGGTGCGGCGGTAGTCGGTCCACGATTCGATAGAGGTAAACATAGCAATATACTTTTGGCCGATGATAACTGAAAGGTCGTTATCGAAATTACCGTTTAGCACCGCGTTGGCATTGATAAAACTGTTGATGGCTGCATCAGAGGTTGCCGTTCCTGTTATTTTTTTAATGCTGGCCCGTACTCCTTCCTGCAGGGCGGTTTGTGCCGCAGGGTCGGATGGATTGAGGCGGAGGCGTGCTTCGGCTTCAATAAACTTAAGTTCGTGGTAGGTCATCAGGAAAACAGGCGAACTGCTCGAGGTGAAAAATAAACCGTTAAGCGTAGCTACACCAAATTTCTTTTTGTAATAAAATGACCTGCGCGGGTCGTTGGTCATAAGCATCTTGTTGGTAAGGGTTGTGTTTGGCAGTATATATTCGAGCAGGGTGAACGAATAAAAAGGGTTGTATTCGGCTGCGTTGTACCCGAAACGATATACCATATCGCCATCGCTCGATTTTATGGCATTTGTAACTGCATCGAGCGCTTTTTGTGCCGGGTTGTAATCCAGGTCGGAGGCGCGCTTGGTTAAATGCATATAGTAGCGTGCCTTAAGCGCATACGCTGCCTGTACCCACTTGGTGGCATTCCCTCCGAATATCAGGTCATCAGAGGCGGGTTTCTTACCTGTGTAGGTGGTTTGCAGGTCGGTAATGGCATCATCGAGCAGTTTCTGAACTGACTCATAAACGTCCTTCTGTGGATCGAATACCGGGTTGCGGTTGACAGATCCTGAAAAGGCTTCCTTATAGGGCACATCGCCCCACAGCGAGGTCATATTACCCAGGCAGTTAGCCATGAGTACCTTGCCGATACCGGAATAATAATATGATTTTTCTTTTTCGGCAATGTCGATCATAATTTTCAGGTTATTCATCGGCCCGTCGTAGTAATCGTTCCAATCCCAGTCAACATACAGGGTTTCGTCGAGAATGTATTGCTGCACCTGAACAGGATGGTTGTTAACCCCCAGGTAATACTGCATAAAAATGCCGGCCATTACCTGTGGAGTGCCGCAGCTAAGCCGGGCAAAGGATTCCTGGGTAAAAGGGAGCATAACCGAAGGTGGTACTTCCGTTGGGTCGTTCGGGTTGTTATTGGCTTCCTGCAAGTCACAGCTACTGAATAAAAAAAGAATGCAAAGCAGCAGCGGAAATGAAATTAAAAATGTTTTTGTTTTCATGTTACTTATCATAAAAAGTTAGAACGACAACTGAAGACTGATTTCAACGCTTTGGGTATTGGGCATATTGAAATAATCGCGGCCCAGGCTGTTCGAAACACCCGACAGGTTAGTTTCGGGATCAATGCCGGAGTATTTGGTCCACAGGAACAGGTTACGGCTGTTAACGCCTACGTTAATTCCTTTAAAGGCCGTTTTCGAAAGCCATTTGGCGGGCATATTGTAGGAGAAGCCCAGTTCGCGGAGTCGGACGTAAGAACCGTCTTCAATCGCCTCTTCCGATAAACCGGCCAGTCCGCCCTGGGTATCGTAATATTTTTTGTCGCGTTTAACAACCACGGTGTTTGGCTCACCTGTGTTTTCGTTCACACCCGGGAAAATAAAATCGTCGTAGCGGTTTTCGGTTATTTTGCTGGTACCTAATGAGCACATTACATTTTTGGTTCCATTATAAACCACGCCGCCTTGTTTGATATCGAAGAGGAAAGTGAGTTGGAAACCTTTGTAGCTGAGTGTATTGCGGATGCCAAGCATGAAATCGGGGTTAGGGTCGCCGATTACTCCGTTGAGCGGGTCTTTACTTGGGTATCCATCGTCGCGCACCAGTATCTGACCGGCTTCGTTGCGCAGGTAGCGTGTTCCGTAAAGTACGCCATAGGGTTGTCCCTCAATGGCTACCGACTGTGTGCTGCTTACCCCGGTTGTTTCGAAAGGAAACATCGAAACACCATCGGGCAAATCAACAACCATATTGCGGTTTCGAGTAAAGTTGAACATCATCTCCCACAAAAAGCCTTTCCGGTCGATTGGGGTAACTGTAACCTGGGCTTCGAGTCCCTTGTTTGTTATGGTTCCGGCATTCATTACCAGGGCTTCGTAACCTGTTGAATATGCTACAGGTACGCTCAGGATCTGGCCTATACTTTTCGATTCGTAGTAAGCCAGGTCTATCCCCAGTTTGTTGCCGAAGAATCGCAGGTCGACACCCACTTCGGATGAACGCGTGGTTTCGGGTTTCAGATCCTTGTTACCGATGGTGCGCTGGGTAGTAAAAGCGGTTTGGCCACTGATGCCGCCGGTAATGCCGGTATAATAGTTTTGCAACGAATAAATAGGAGCATCGTTACCCACTTCGGCCCATGAGGCTCTGAATTTTCCGTAATTAAAAATCTTGCCTTTATTCCAGCCAAAAGCATCGGAGAAAATAAAACTTGTACTCACCGATGGATAAAAGAAGGAATTATTACCCTTAGCGAGGGTACTCGACCAGTCGTTGCGGCCGGTTGTACTAAAATACAGGAATCCTTTATAGCTCAGTTTGATATCGTAATAGGCGCCTACAATCTTGTAAGCCGTTTTTGTATCGTCGCCAGAGGTTACAGCCGTATTGCTGAGGTCATAAAAATTAGGGAGCACCAGTGAATCGCCGCGTTGCGAATTGTTATACGTGTTTTTTTCGTAGTAATTGTGACCAGCAACTACGTTCAGCTTCAGGTTTTTGGAAAGATCTTTTTCGAAAGCGAGCACCAGGTCGGAGTTGATGCCGCTGA
>CAYNVK010000483.1:0-3077 GCA_964400395.1 uncultured Lentimicrobiaceae bacterium
TCGTAATTAAAATATATGATCCAGTGCGCATAGTCATCGGCAGTGGCATATTTCCCGTTACCTTCGCTGCAATGGCCTGCCGTGAGTATGAGCCCGCTAAAGTCCTGTAAAGTATTGTTTACTACCACGCCTGAACAGAAAAAAGTGCTTGAGCCTATTTTTGTCAGGAATTTAATAGCGCCCTGTTTCTGCCGTTGCCAGTTTTGGCCTTCTTCACAATTTATATTTACTTCACAGCTTCCGCTGTATGCTGATTTGGTTTCGGGCGATTCGATATCGTGGTAGCTACGATACATGTAAACAATACCTGAAATATCAATAACAGGGATTCCTTTTATGTTAGCCGGTTCGTAATACTCAATGATGAGCTGATCGCCAGCCAGCGGCCTGGTTGAAAATACCGGCCGGGGAATTTCTTCAGAAGTAATGGCACCTATCACCTGCAATTGGTCGGGGGTGTACACGAAAATATCAGCGCCGTCGGGCAGAATTATATTACTGTAGTTTAAACCTATTGCTTGCGATCCTGCACAACTCACGGCCATTCTCCAGATGCGTCCGCCTCCGGGAATGTTGTCCCAGCGCCCGTTGTTCGACAATGAAATATTAACCGGTATTTCCACACCTACCCGGTATGGTTTCCCCATATTTGCGTCTTCAGCATCTTCGCGGGCAATGGCAAACATATCAGGACTGGCAACTTCAAGTGCCTGAAACTTTGATTTCTGAAGGCTGTAAAGTCCGAAACTTCTTGGCACTCCTCCCCTTTCGACCTGGCCGAAAACAGGTTGTGATACAACTCCAAGCGCGAGAAGTGAAACAAAGTAAAGCAGATATTTCAAGATTTTTTCAATTTGAAATTAGCACAAAAGTAGTGTAAAAACCAGACCAAACGGATATTGAATTAAAGAAGTGTATGCTTTTGATTTATAACAGTATTCACCATTTCAAACCATAAATTTTAAGCTAAACCGAAGCAAAAATCCCGGAAGGCACTTCCTTGATGATCCCGGCCTGGCAAGCAAGTTCAAACATTTGGTTCACAGCATTTTTACCCTGCAAACCAAGGCTCACAGAGAACTTGTTTACATACAAACTGATGTGCTGTTGCATAACCTCTTCGTCCATTTCGCGGGCATTACAACGTATAAACTCATTTAAACCGTCTTTGTTTGAATTGGCATACTCAATACTGCGGCGTATACAACGGTTTACTTTTGCAATTACCGTTTCATCGAGCCTGTGATGTGCAGCAATACCTCCCAGGGGCACAGGCGACCCTGTTTTTTGTTCCCAGTATTCGCCCAGGTCCATCAGTTTATGAAGTCCCTTCGACTGGTAAGTAAACCGGCTTTCGTGGATAATTACACCTGCATCGACCTCTCCTGCCAGGATGGCGTTTTCAATTTCCGAAAAAAGGAGTTCCGTTTTATGAATAGGTTGAGTCATGGCCAGCGAAAACAGCAGGTTTGCTGTAGTATAAACTCCCGGAATGGCAACGGTTTTTCCCTGTAAGTCGCTGAAGCTGGTGAGGTTTTTGCTGATTACCAGGGGACCAGCGCCAAAGCCGAGTGCGGCCCCCGAATCGAGCAGCAGGTATTTGCCTGCCAGGTGCAGAAACGCATGAAAACTGAGCTTGGTAATATCAGGTTTTTCAGCAAACGCCTCCCCGTTCAAATGCTCAACATCAGCCATATGATACTCGAATTCAAGCCCTTCGGTATCAATTTTATGATGAACCATGGCATCGAAAATATAGGTATCGTTAGGACAGGGAGAAAAACCGAGGGTGAGTTTCATTGGGATGTGGGATGTTGGATGTGGGGTGTTGAATGTGGGAAGTTGGATGTGGGGGATTATAGCCGGACGGAATCCGAATGATAAACCTGGATTGTCTTTACATACAATTGCAATCTTTTGTTTATTCTTCCAACAAATTGAGCAGAAAATGGTTCAGATGCTGCACGGCCAGGGGGATATTCCATTGCGAAACATCGCGGTCTTCGATGTAATTAGAAACACTCCTAATTTGTATATGCCTGATGCCATGCATCTTGCAGGCATAAATAAACGCGGCGCCTTCCATAGATTCGGTATCAGCTGGGTGCATCGCTAAAAATGCCCTGATTGACGAATCATTGCCATGCACCGTATTAACGGTAACCCCGCTTGCTACTGGCAATTCGTTGATCAACCTGCTTTCGAAAACTGACGTATTCACAAGTTTGCCGGCCGTAAAAGGAAATTCATCCTGATCCAATAATTTCAGATCAACGATCGAAAGAAAATGCTCTCCGTCCTCGGCACCGGTTTCGGGAAGACAATCTGTGTTTATATTCAATACACTGCCAAGGGCCAAATCGCGATTGAAGCTCCCACAGATCCCTGCGTTTATAACTGCATCATAGCTATAACTTGCCAGGGCAATTGCAGTTCCGGTGGCTGTGGGTACCATGCCTACACCGGTAATCAATACATCAACCTGGAAATGCTTATACCTGTACCTGGTGATGCGGTGCCGTAATACTCTTCCTTTACCCAACGTGTTGAGCAAAGGCTTTATTTCAAGCGATGTAGCAGATACAATCAGGAGTCGCATAACAGGATTAAATAATTTATTGTTGTTATTTTAAGCCTAACAGTTTAACACATTTCTTAAAAATATCTGTGTTATCCTGAACACCTGTAAACATTTCGGCACCCGGCCCGAAGGCAAAAACGGGCACCATCACAGCAGTATGATCTTTCAGGATAAAATTCCCCTGAACAGCTCCGTTTGCAACACTTCCGCCAACTAATCCCAATCCGCCGGTTTCGTGATCAGCGGTAACAATAACCAGGGTTTCGCCATCCTCCTTGGCAAATTTCAGGGCTTTACCAACCGCATTATCAAAGTCAACAACCTCGCCTAACACATAATTAAAATCGTTGGCATGTCCACCCCAATCAATCTGCGAACCTTCAACCATCATGAAAAATCCCTGATCGTTGCGTTTCAAAATCTTCAACGCTGTTACAGTGGCATCGGGCAACATATTTCCCCGTCCTTTAGCCATACTGGGCATATGTTCATCAGC
>CAYNVK010000484.1:0-3064 GCA_964400395.1 uncultured Lentimicrobiaceae bacterium
GGCTACCGGTTTTGCAGCTTTCATCCTGGTTTCGAACCAGATGCTGCGCGAATTTGGTATTATTGCCGCATTAAGCATCATGGTTGAGTATGTGCTGTGCATACTGTTGCTGCCTATCATATTCAGCTACATGAAACCACCCACCGAAAAACATCTCAAACATCTCGACAATAAGATCTTCAGCAGCGTACTCGAAAAAATAATACACCTGATCCAGTTTAAACGCGCATGGATTTTTGCCATTGCCGGGGTACTTCTGCTGGTAGGGATTATAGGCATGCTGAATATGCGTACCTCGGGTAAGGTGGTCGACGATATCGCCGAAAGCAATCCACTTTACAAAGACCTTAAATTCTTCGAACACCAGTTTGGCGGGGTAATGCCTTTCGAAATATCGGTTGATACGAAGAAGAAAAAAGGAGTGATGAAGCTTTCGACGATTCAGAAAATTGACGAACTACAGGAAGCAATTTTACTGAACAAAGAATTCTCACGACCGCTATCAGTAGCCGAACTGGCCAAATTTGCCAAACAGGCCTATTTTAATGGCGATTCAAGTATGTACAGCGTGCCCAACTCGCAGGAAAAGAATTTCGTGCTTTCCTATTTTCCGCGCAAAGCCGATGGACAGAAACATATGCTCACCTCCTTTGTGGATAGCACGCAACGTTATACCCGTGTTAGTTTCCAAATGGCCGACCTGAGTACCAACCAGATGAACCGCCTGCTCGACAGCATAAAACCAAAGGTAGCCGAAATTTTCCCTGCCGAAGATTACAATGTACAACTTACCGGAAACAGCCTGGTGTACGCCCGCGGCACAGAGTTTCTGATCAAACACCTTTTCCAGAGTGTGCTTATAGCCATCGGGTTTATTTCGCTGCTTATGGCGCTTATGTTTTCGAGTGTGCGCATGATAGCAGTTTCCATGCTTCCCAATATCATTCCTCTCGTTATTACTGCTGCTATTATGGGTTTCACCGGGGTTCCTGTTAAACCATCCACAATCATCGTTTTCAGCATCGCATTGGGCATTTCGGTCGATAACGCCATTCAATACCTTTCGCGATACCGCCACGAACTGAAAGTTACAGGTCACGATATCAGGAAATCGACCATTAATGCGTTGCGCGAAGCCGGTTTCAGCATGATTTATACCTCTATTGTGCTGGTGCTTGGATTCAGTGTATTTATGGTTTCGAGCTTCGGAGGCACACAGGCGCTGGGAATGCTGGTTTCGACAACACTTTTCATCGCCATGTTTTTTAACATTATGGTTTTGCCCTCGTTCCTGCTGGTGCTCGATAAGTATGCAGTTACCAAAGCATTTGAGGAAAAACCCATTATCGATGTATATGATGACAACGACGTTAATGGCGATGACCATGAAAACGGCAAAAACACTAAAAAGGATAAACTCAATTAACATAGTTCAACATTTTAAAAAAGATAGCTTCGCGAAGTATCAATGCAGGGCATGAAGTACTTCGCCACGTTGTTTTTCAAACTGTCAAGTATTTATAACGAACTGATAATATCTGTAAAACCCAAATTCTATGAAAGGTATAATCCTGGCTGGCGGTTCCGGTACACGCTTACATCCGCTCACCCTGGCAGTGAGCAAGCAACTGATGCCCATCTACGACAAGCCTATGATTTATTATCCCTTGTCGGTACTGATGATGGCTGGCATACGCGAAATACTTATTATCAGTACGCCTTATGATTTGCCGAATTTCGAAAAACTGCTTGGCGATGGTTCAGAGCTGGGTTGCTCCTTTCAATATGCCGAGCAGGTGGTTCCCAATGGACTGGCACAGGCTTTTGTGATTGGCGAAAAATTTATTGGCAGCGATAAGGTTGCACTCATCCTGGGCGATAATATATTTTATGGAACGGGTCTGCAGGGGCTCATACAGGAGAATAACGATCCCGATGGTGGCGTGGTGTATGCTTACCATGTTTCCGATCCCGAGCGTTATGGCGTGGTTGAATTCGATCAAAACCAAAAAGCCATCTCCATCGAAGAAAAACCACAACACCCCAAGTCGAATTACGCGGTTCCGGGATTGTATTTTTACGACAACAGCGTGGTTGAAGTGGCCAAAAACATTAAACCCAGTCCGCGTGGCGAATACGAAATTACGGATGTTAACAGGTATTACCTCGAGGAGGGAAAACTGAAAGTCGGCATCCTGAGCCGTGGTACAGCCTGGCTCGACACGGGAACATTTGCTTCGCTGATACAAGCCTCGCAATTTGTTCAGGTTATTGAAGAACGCCAGGGTTTGAAAATTGGCTGTATCGAAGAGCTGGCATATCGCATGGGCTTTATCGACCGGGCCCAGCTCGAAAAAATTGCTGTCCCGCTCCTGAAGAGTGGCTATGGAACTTACCTGATGAACTTGCCCGAAAGAGAAAAATAACCAGACCATGACACCGATACAAGACCTTCAGCTGTTGCTGGATGATGCTTTCAGCCATATTCAGTTGCCCGCCGGGCCGGCCGATCTGTACGACCCCATAAACTACACGCTGGGGCTGGGCGGCAAGCGCCTGAGGCCATTGCTGGTGCTGGCTTCGTGCCAGATGTTCGGCGGCGAAATTAACGAAGCCATCAACCCGGCCATCGGTATTGAATTGTTTCACAACTTCACGCTGCTGCACGACGATATCATGGACCAGGCGCCTCTGCGCCGCGGTAAGGAAACTGTATATAAAAAATGGAATCCGAATGTGGCCATCCTGGCCGGCGACACCATGTTTGCACTGGCTAACAAATACATGCTTCGCACACGGCAGCAGGCCATTTCGCAGGTAATGGAACTTTTTAACCAAACCGCTATTGAAGTTTGCGAAGGACAGCAGTACGACATGGACTACGAACACCAGGCAAATGTTTCGATAGCCGATTATATTGAAATGATAAGGCTGAAAACCGCTGTGCTGCTGGCTGCAAGCCTGAAAACAGGGGCCATTATCGCCGGTGCCGAGGCTTCCGACTGCAATTACATTTACCAGTTCGGTATCCATATCGGGCTGGCATTCCAGCTTAAGGACGACC
>CAYNVK010000485.1:0-3054 GCA_964400395.1 uncultured Lentimicrobiaceae bacterium
TATGCCGGGAATTACACCAAACGACTGGGCCAACTCGAATCCTTCGACACGCTATCTCGAAAACGGATCATACCTCAGGGTTAAATCACTCACATTGGGTTATACAATCAATCCACAAGCTTTAGCCAAGCTAAAAATCACCCGTTTCATGATTTATTTCACTGCTGAAAACCTGCTGACATTTACCAAATACACCGGGTTCGATCCTGAAGTAAGCGCCTTTAGCAGTAGCCAGGAGGGTACAACAAACCAGAATACTGCCCTGGGCGTTGATTATGGAACCTATCCCCAATCGAGGGATTTCGTTTTAGGCCTGAAAATTTCGTTCTAACTTCTTAAATCAAAAATCATGACAAAACATATATTCAATAGGCCCATAATTCTGCTACTGCTAGTTGTTGCGGTATCGCTGGGCTCATGTTCAAAATTTCTCGATGATAAGCCTGTAACCTCCTTAACTACAGGTAACTCCTATAGCACCGCTTCGGATATGGAAAATGTTCTGGCAGGGTGTTACAATATATTGTATGGTTCCGATTATTATCAATGGGAATATGTAATGCTGAGCGACTTACGCTCGGACAATGCATACCCCGGAGGTGGCAACGAGGAAACTTTTTATGATTACGACAGGTTCATTTTACCTCCAAGTAACACACATAACTACACAAACTGGGGCGCTTTGTACCGCGGTATTGCACGCTGCAATATACTCCTCGATAAAATCGGAGCGGTTACTGATCCGGCCTTAACCGATGAAAGACGTCAGCAAATTATTGGTGAAGCAAGTTTCCTCAGGGCATATCATTACTCGCACCTGGTAAAATTATACGGAGGTGTTCCCATCGAACTGGAATCGAACACGGCTGATCCGGGTTCGACGCGTAAAGCCAGGGCAACCGAAACAGAAGTATACGATCAGATTGTAAAAGACCTGGAAGTAGCTGCAGCAAATTTGCCTGATACTTATGGCAACAAGCCTTCAGTAAATAAAGTGCGTGCTACCAAGGGTGCCGCCAATGCCATGCTGGCTAAAGTATGGGCTCAGCGGAGCGACAGGGATTATAACAAAGTGATCACCTACTGCGATGCCGTTATAAACAGCGCTGCCGGATATTCGTTAATGGCAAATTATGCCGATTTGTTTGATGGCGCCCATTATTTAAATTCCGAATCCATCCTGGAAATCCCCTTCGAGGAAGGCAACTGGTCGGCATCAAGCTGGGGTGTAGAACTTTACCTTGCCCCGGAGGACGGCTGGCAAAAATATTGTGTACCATCAAAGGACCTGGTAGCTGCATACGATGCTGAAGGAGATGCAATACGTAAAAATGCCAATATTATTTTCATGACTGAGGATGCTAATGGAGACCCGATTAGCTGGAACGATGAAAACTGGAATCCATGCGGCGATCCTACTGTTGGAACTCCATTTAATTATAAGCAAAAGCATCCTGCCGGATGGGCCAGTGGTGATGATTATTACCTGATTCGCCTGGCTGACATACTGTTGCTGAAAGCTGAGGCCCTGAATGAAACCGGCCAAACCGGCCCGGCAGCAACTTTGGTGAACCAGATCCGAAGCCGGGTACACCTTGCAGGTATCCCCACATCACTTTCGAAAGAAGAAATGAAAACAGCCATTCTGAACGAACGAAGGCTGGAGCTCGCTTTTGAAGCACAACGCTGGGACGACCTGGTACGTAATGGAGTTGCTACCGCTGTTATGCAAGGACTGGAAGAGTACACATACAGCTGTGTTGACGGCGAACCCGGCGACCCGGTTAAAATGGATTATTCGCATTGCGACCAGAACCATTGGATATTGCCAATACCACAACTGGAGAGAGATGCCAACCCAAATCTGTCACAAAATCCAGGTTACTAAAAGTATAGTTACAGTTAATAAGTTGGGCGTGTTTCTTTACTCATAGGCGAAATACACAGACTTACGCTATCAAACACCTGATTTGATTATTGAAGATAAGATCAGGCGAATAATTAAATTAGCTGTAACAACCAGCCTGCTCTAAACGGCAGGCTGGTTTTTTTATGAATAGCAAACGCCGAAATGGTTTACATTTGTATCCCGGATCAGGTTTCCAGGATTACTGGTCTTTTTCCCGCCCCTGTTAACCAAAGCAATATCCAATGAAACTCTACCTTATTCCCACCCCAATCGGTAACCTTGAGGATATTACGCTCAGGGCTTTGAGGATATTAAAGGAAGTGGACATTATTCTGGCCGAAGATACCCGCACTTCCTCCAAGTTACTCAGGCATTACGAAATCGATAAAAAAGTACTGGCACATCACCAGTTTAACGAACATAAAACAGCCGAAAGCCTGGTTCGGCAAATGCGGGAAGGCACTACCATGGCTTTAATTTCGGATGCAGGCACGCCGGGCATTTCCGATCCCGGCTTTTTGCTTACACGCGCCTGCCTGCAAGCCGGTGTTGAAGTGGAATGCCTGCCCGGACCCACTGCTTTTGTGCCGGCCCTGGTCAACTCGGGCCTGCCCTGCGACCGGTTTTTATTCGAAGGCTTCCTGCCCCATAAAAAAGGCCGCCAAACCAGGCTCAAAGAATTAGCCCGGCAGCCCTATACTTTTATACTTTACGAATCGCCTTTCCGCCTGGTGAAAAGCCTCGAACAACTTGCCGAATACCTTGGCTCCGACCGACAGGCTTGTGTTTCGCGTGAGCTCACCAAGATTTATGAAGAAAACCGGCGCGGGACTTTAAATGAACTGGCGGCATGGTACAAAGCGCATCCCCCGAAAGGTGAAATTGTGCTTGTAGTAGCCGGCTCAGGCGGAAATCAATCGGTAACCGAAAACGAACCGGATGAAGAAGAATAATGGTTTGAGATTGCCTGGTCAGGAATGTGATTTCAGATTACAAAAAAAGCCAGAATAATATTTTCTACACCAGCAGATGAGTAGATAAAAAAAACAGGTTAAAAACCAGGTATAACAGGAGTTAAAATGACGTACACATATGATTATCCGCGACCGGCGGTAACAGCAGATATAGTTGTACTTAAAAAGAAT
>CAYNVK010000486.1:0-1213 GCA_964400395.1 uncultured Lentimicrobiaceae bacterium
CCGTTGATGTTGTCCGATTCCCACAGTACTTCGGCTGTTTTGCCGATTTGCTGCCGGTAAAACCGATCTTTTTTCTGTTCCGAAAGCTCGTGCAGCAACTGGCTGCGGCGACGTTTTTCGCGCTCATCAACCTTGCCATCCAGCTGTAAAGCCTTGGTGCCTGGCCGTTCGGAATAGCTGAAAACATGCAGGTAAGTTACATCAACCTCTTTAATAAATTGATATGCATCGTCGAAATCTTCGTTGGTTTCGCCGGGAAACCCGACAATAACATCGGCAGCAATGCAGGCATCGGGCATTAATTCCTTGATCCGCTTCACCCTGTTGGCAAAAACCTCGCGCAGGTATTTGCGTTTCATCAGCGTTAGTATTTTATCGCTTCCGCTTTGCAGCGGGATATGGAAGTGGGGGAGGAGTTTACCGGAAACCGATACCAGGTCGATGATATCATCGTTGAGCAGTTCAGGCTCAATGGACGAAATACGGATGCGTTCAATGCCTTCGAGTACCGAAAGTTGCCTGAGCAGACCGAGGAAAGTTTCGTTGTTTTGCTGGCCGAAGTCCCCGATGTTAACGCCGGTGAGTATGATTTCTTTTACTTCGGTTGCGGCAATTTCGCGGGCCACTTTCATGGTGTTTTCAATACTTTCGCTCCGGCTCCGGCCCCGCATGTAAGGTATACTGCAATAGGTGCAGAAATAATCGCAGCCATCCTGCACTTTGAAAAACGACCGGGTTCGGTCGCCCATGGAATAGGAGGGGAAGAATTCCTTTGTTTTGTTGATCTCCGAAACATACGATTCGTGGTGCCCGTAAGCATGTGTGTCGTTTTTCTCACCTTTAATTACTTCGCCCAGCCTGAATTTATCCTGGTTGCCAAACACCCAGCTTACGCCTTCCATGGCGCTGAACATGCCGGGATTGGCCTGCACCGCGCAGCCTATAACCGCTACCTGGGCTTCGGGGTTACGTTTATGTGCCTGTTTGATGGCAGTTTTGCATTTTTTTTCGGCTACAGCCGTTACTGAACAGGTATGTACCACGTAAAAATCGGCTTGTTCGCCGAAATCAACAATCTCGAAATCTTCGACACCGAACTGTCGTGAAATGGTGCTTGTTTCGGAAAAATTAAGTTTACAACCTAAGGTATGAAATGCGATTCGCTTTTTTAATGTCATGCTGCAAAATTACGGAATTTAGCGGATATGGTTTT
>CAYNVK010000486.1:1313-3048 GCA_964400395.1 uncultured Lentimicrobiaceae bacterium
ATAAACGGGGAAATAAATACCAGGTTCGAAATGCGGGCTGTATTAGGCGAACGATCGAGCGCTTTGAGCCAAAGCACGAAGGTGAGCCCCATTTCGAAAATACCGATGTATATCCCTCCGGCTATGCCTTGCCATGGAGGTAAGCTGAGTTTGCCGGTTATTAGGCAGTATACCAGAATATAAATAAACCCAAAGGCGAAATTCAGGAACATTTTGGGAACTGCGTCACGGCTATCCTTCATATTCAATATCCAGAACGAAGCCCAGAACAGCGCACTGCTCAGCGCCAATATCACTCCAACCGGATCGCTGAAATGAATACTGCCCAGGTTACCATGTGTGGCAATGATTACCGTTCCGACAAAGCTAACCAGAATGGCAAAAAAGCTCAGCAAACTGATATGCTGTTTTAGGAAAATGGCGGAAAAAATTACCAGCATCAGCGGCCAGATATAATTGAGCGCCACACCTTCCTGCGCCGGGATGCGACTGTATGCTTCGAACAAAACCAGGTAATACAGCAGGGGATTAAACATGCCCATGGTTGCAGATCCTAACCATTCCTTCCGGCTGAGCCGGGCCAGGCCAAATGCATGCCCCGAAAATTTAATCTGTAAACCCAGGAAGGTAAAGGCTGTTGCTGATGCAATGAAAAGAAGCATGGCAGGGCTGGTAAATGCCAGGGTGAGTTTAAAAGCCGAACCCATAGTGGACCAGAATAGAATGGCAATAATTGCCAGGGTGTAGGCTCCTGTTTTTGTAGTTTTCATACTTGTATTAAATCAACCATAAAAGTACGGTAAAAGTTCAATGTTGGTTTTACAAAGTACCTGATGCTGTCAGTTGCCCGAATTATGTTTGTAAGTTGCTTAATATCAATACATAAATACATACGATATATTTTTCAAAAAACTTGCACAGCAAGTTTAAGTTAGTAATTTTGCCGCTTCTTTTAAAAACGGATTAAGGGTTTTTACCTTCAGAGTTGTATACATTATCTCATTCCCGATTATGGCTGATGATAAACATCTGGACCAAAAACTCAACCCAATAAATATCAACGAAAGTGTACATGAAAAAATTAGCAGTAGTAGCATTTGGCGGAAATGCGCTTCTCCGTGGCGACCAGGTTGGCACCATTGAAGAACAGGAAAAAAATGCCTTCGATACCTGTGAACGGCTTTTAACGCTCATCGACAGGGGATACAATGTAGTATTAACGCACGGAAACGGTCCCCAGGTTGGTAACATCCTGCTGTCCAATGCAGCCGGTAACCAGGTGTACAAACTGCCTGAAATGCCTCTCGATATATGCGTGGCTTATTCGCAGGGATTTATAGGTTATATCCTTGAGCAGCAGCTTCGTAACGTGCTGCGCGAGCATGATCTCGATCGCGATGTTATCACCATTATCACCCAGGTGCTGGTTGATCGTGATGATCCTGCTTTCGAAAACCCGACGAAACCCATTGGCCCATATTACACAAAGGAAGATGCTGATCGTATGGCGGCCGAAAACGGAAGTATTTTTAAAGAAGATCCACGCGGACGCGGATGGCGTAAAGTGGTGGCTTCGCCAAAACCGCTTGTAATCAGCAACCAGCGTTCCATTGAGCGCATTGCCCGCGATGGACAGATTGTAATTGCCGTGGGCGGTGGCGGTATACCGGCTTTTTATGTGGCCGAAAACAAACTTCAGGGTATTGATGCCGTAATTGATAAAGACCTGGCTTCG
>CAYNVK010000487.1:0-3048 GCA_964400395.1 uncultured Lentimicrobiaceae bacterium
ACAACAAATACGGTTGATTCGCCCGACTGGCAAACTCTTACGCTGAGTGGAACAGCACCTGCTACGGCTACCAAGGCATACATTGCCATCCGTATGAATGTTGTTACAGCTGCAACGTTTACTTCGGCTACTTTTTTGGCTGATAATGTAAAATATACCGAAAATGGCGGTACCACCAACCTGATTCTGAACCCCGGTTTCGAAGATTGGACCCCACCGGTTATCGCTCCCAATTCGACGGTGCTCAACTGGAAGGAATCACTTTACGATCCTTTGAAAACATCTGTAATTGTGAATGATGCCACCACGAAAACCGAAGGCTTTTTCTCGCTGAAATATACTTTTACCGACCCGGGAACACCATACTTTTTATGTGATACTTTTAATGTTACTGCAGGTACTACCTACAATTTTTCAATTGATTACCTCGACAATGACCCACAGGCATTAATCAGTGCCCGGTTGTGGTTTTTTGCCCCGGGCGGAACTACTTATGTGAACCGGTACACAACCGGAAATACAGCCGATTCGCCCGACTGGCAAACCTTATCGCTTACAGGTACTACTCCGGCTACGGCTACCAAGGCATATATCGCCATACGGATGAATGTTGCCACTCTGGCCACCTTTACTTCCGCCACTTTTAATGCGGATAATGTAAAATACACCGAAAACGGCGGCACTACCAACCTGATTAAAAACCCAGGTTTCGAAGACTGGAAAGCTCCTTCGGGTGCACCCGAATTTCTGACTTATAAATTTGAGGGTTTAACCCCAAATGTTGCAGGAACTATCGATAAGGTTGCACATACCGTTACCCTTACCGTACCATATGCTACTGATCTCACTGCATTGGTACCTACATTTACCTTAACCGAAGGCGCAACTGCTAAAGTTGGATCAACCGACCAGGTTAGCGCTACCACCCCTAACAACTTTTCAAGCCCGGTTACCTATACCCTGACTTCACAGGATGGTACCAAAACCCAGGATTGGGTGGTTACCGTAAACAAAGTAGCCCCAACCACGGGTAAGGATATTATCACCTTTAAATTTGAAGGATTAACACCGGCTGTAACAGGTGTTGTTGTGCCAGGCAGCAAAACCGTGAGCCTCGAAGTTCCGAACAACACCAGCGTAACTGCTTTGGTGCCAACAATCACCCTTTCGCCCAATGCAACCGTATCTCCGGCAAGTGGTGTTGCCGCCAATTTCACTTCGCCGGTTACCTATACCGTAACCGCGCAGGACGGATCCACACAGGCATGGGTGGTTACGGTTACCAAAGCAGCTGCAGGTCAAACCACGCTTTTCTTCGACGACTTCGAAAGTTCGCCGCTGCTGAAACCCGGCTATACCCTGATTAACAACGATAATTTCCCGATGGCAGTTGGTGAAGAACGCTGGGCCGACAGCTGTTGGGTGGTTTCATCTACCTCGCGTCCCGAAATGGCCGGCACCCATGTAGCTATGGCTTCGTCGTATGTAAATATGGGACTTACTGACAGGGTTGATCGCTGGCTTATTTTACCGGCTGTTACCCTGGGCAATAACTCCACCCTGAGCTGGCAGGCTATGTCAACAACCACTTCTGGAAATTACCCCGACGATTACACAGTTTACATTGCTCCGGCTGCTGATGGAATAACTCCAACAGTTTCCTATTTCGAAGAAAGCGCCAATATACTGCAGGTTGTTGCCCCCGAAAACTGGTCAGCTGCCGTTGGCCGTCCCGGTGCAGGACTTGCTAACCGCTCCATAAACCTCAAAAACAAAATTACGCCTGATGCACCTGCTGGCTGGTACGACAAAAAAGTATGGGTTGCTTTTGTAATCAATACCGACCTGTACACCAACCCAACTACAGGTGTTCCTAATGCAACTTCAGGAGGTTCGGCGCTGGCAATTGATAACATTAAAATTGTGAATGATGTTATCACCGGTCTGGGCAATAAACTTGATGCTTTTGCAACCAACATTTACCCGAACCCGGCCGTAAGCGAAGTAAATATTGCATTCAATGCGCAGAGCAGTGGCACAGCCCAGATCAGTATTGTTGATATTTGCGGTCGCGAAGTAATAAATGTAAACCGCAATGCAGGTTCAGGGCCCAACAGGCTGAAAGTGGATGTTTCGGAACTTACCAAAGGCATTTATTTTGTGAATACCAGGGTAAATAACAAGCTCAGCGTAACAAAACTCGTTGTGCGATAGTGCTGATTGAAGTTTGATGATTGGTAAAGAGACTGTTCAGTTAGTTGCTGGCGTATATTTCTGTGGGTGATGATTCGCAGGTGCCGGGCTTTTTGAACAGTCTCTTTTTTTTGAGCTTTCCTTACCAGGCTAAGTTTGTAAAATGCTTTAATCAATTACATAAATCCTGTTCAAGATTCCATTTCAATACTCAGCACTTTCCCATTGCCATGAAAACACATTTTTATCACAATATCCTGTTTATAATCCTGACATTATCAGGAATAGGTTCTTTTGCCCAGGGAAGCCTGATGCTTGCCGGTGGGGCAGGAGAAACGAGCGGTGGCTGGAGCGATGCCCCTTACCGTTGGGTTGTTGAACATGCGGTAAATAAACGAATTGCCATTATCACTTACGATGCTGCTGCTACCGACTGGATCCCGAACTATTTCAAGGGCTTTGGGGCTAAAGCTGCTAAAAATATTATCATAGCGAGCCGCAGCACCGCCGACCAGCAATGGGTTTACGACACACTGATTACGTACGACGGCGTTTTTATAAAAGGTGGCGACCAGTCGAAATATTACGAATATTATAAAGGGACAAAAACCCAGCAGGCGCTTCAGTATATTTACGATAAAGGAGGCGTGCTTTCCGGAACTTCTGCCGGCACCGCCATACTGTCGCCCATTGTTTACACCGCCACCCTTGCATCGGTCGATCCCGCTGCTGCGTTGCAGAATGCTTACACATCTCAGATAACCCTTGCCAGTGATTTTATAAATACTTTGCCCAAAAAATATATTATTGATACCCATTTTGCCGAGCGGGGGCGTTTCGGGCGCATATCCGCTT
>CAYNVK010000488.1:0-3046 GCA_964400395.1 uncultured Lentimicrobiaceae bacterium
TCATTTTAATCTCGGGCCCGACAAAGTTGATCTTATCCCGGTTTTAAAATCGGTGCTTCAAATCAATCCGGGTATTAAAATTATGGGTTCGCCATGGTCGGCACCGGTGTGGATGAAAAGCAACAAGAGCGCTACCGGTGGCAGCCTGTTACCCGAATATTACGATGTGTATGCCCGCTACCTGGTTCGTTATGTGAAGGAAATGAACGCATTGGGTATAAATATCGATGCCATTACTATACAGAATGAACCCCTGAATCCATACAATACGCCAAGTATGGTAATGAGTGCAGCCGAGCAGCGCGATTTTATCAAAAACAACCTCGGGCCAGCTTTTCAAACGGCCGGCTTAACTACAAAAATCATAATTTACGACCACAATTGCGATCGTCCTGAATATGCAACTTCCATACTTTCGGATGCTGATGCGTATAAATATATCGATGGTTCGGCATTTCACCTGTATGGTGGTGATATTTCAGCGCTTTCCACAGTCCACAATGCATACCCGGCTAAGAATGTGTATTTTACCGAACAATGGGTAGGCGGTCCCGGCGATTTTGCAGGTAATATTAAATGGCATCTTCAAAACCTTATTATCGGGGCCTCCCGCAACTGGAGTAAAAATGTACTTGAGTGGAACCTGGCATCAGACCCATCGTACAATCCACATACCAATGGAGGTTGCACTACCTGCGAAGGAGCGCTCACTATTACTGCCGGTTATACCCGCAATGTATCATACTACATCATAGCACATGCCTCTAAATTTGTTCCGGCCGGTTCGGTAAGGATTGCTTCGAATATGCTGAGCAACCTGCCCAACGTTGCTTTCAAAACTCCCGAAGGAAGGAAAGTGCTGATAGTTCTGAATAATAGTGATGTGGCGCAAACATTTAACATCGGGTTTAAAGGCAAAAAGGCGCCGGCTACTTTGGCTGCAGGTGCCGTAGCTACTTATGTGTGGTAAATTCTTGATGGTTTGCTATGGTTAATGATTCGCCACATTAATTTTAAACTGGACCATTCCAAACCTAAATAAAATACCCGGCGAACAGGTGGCTTTCACCATTAGCATCTGCTTAAAAATTTCAGTGAATTAAAAATTAACATGTAAATCCAAATAAAGATGAAAAATCTCTTTCTATTTTCCGGCCTGAGTTTAATACTGGCATTAACTGCCGGTACTGCCGGCGCTCAAAGTAATACCACTTCTGTAAAAGGGAAGAAGGTTATTGTTTACACAACAGCTGATAATACACAATTGCGGTTAACAGCTTCTGATACTGTTGGTTTCAAGCCATTCGGCCAGCCACTGGAAACCCAGCCTTGCATATTTGTTGACCCTTCGCGAAAATTTCAAACCCTTGTAGGTATCGGAGGCGCCATTACTGATGCTTCTGCCGAAACTTTCGCCAAACTCAGCAAGGAAAAACAAAAGGAAATTATACAGAAGTATTACGATCAGAAAAATGGAATCGGTTACTCACTGGCCCGCACCAATATTCACAGCTGCGATTTCTCGAGCGGGAGTTATACCTATGTCGACGAAAATGATGCTGCGCTAAAATCATTCAGTGTTGCTCACGACAAGCAATTCCGCATACCGATGATCAAACAGGCCATTGCCCAGGCAGGTGGAAAACTTACACTTTATGCAAGTCCATGGAGCCCGCCGTCCTGGATGAAAGACAACAATAATATGCTCAAAGGAGGCAAACTGTTGCCTAAATATTACCAGAGCTGGGCAAACTACTATGTAAAATTTATAAAAGCTTACGAAGCCGAAGGAATTCCTGTCTGGGGTCTCACGGTTCAGAATGAGCCAATGGCAATACAAACCTGGGAGTCGTGCATATATACTGCAGAAGAAGAGCGCGATTTTGTGAAGAAATACCTGGGGCCGACTTTACAGAAATCGGGAATGGCATCCAAAAAACTTATTGCCTGGGATCATAACCGCGACCTGTTGTATCAACGGGCCAGTACTATTCTTTCGGACCCGGAAGCCGCAAAATACATTTGGGGAATCGGGTTCCACTGGTACGAAAGCTGGACCGGCGGCGGGAATATTTACGATAACGTACGTCGCGTTTACGAAAGTTTTCCTGGCAAAAACCTGGTATTTACCGAAGGCTGTGCCGAAAGTTTTAAGTTCGCCGACATCAATAACTGGAAATGGGGCGAAAGATATGGCACATCCATGATTAATGACTTTAACAACGGCACCGTTGCCTGGACCGACTGGAACATACTGCTCGACGAAACCGGAGGACCTAACCATGTGGGGAATTTCTGCTTTGCCCCGGTGCATGCCGATACCCGAACAGGTGATCTGCACTATTTGAGTTCATATTATTATATCGGGCATTTCTCCAAATTTATCCGCCCGGGGGCCAAAAGGATTGTGAGCAGCGCAAGCCGCGGACAATTTTTAACCACTGCTTTTGTTAATCCTGATGGAAAAATCGCCGTTGTGGTTATGAACGCAAGTAACGACCAGATACCTTACCGCCTCTGGATTGCAGGGCAAGCCGCAGAAATTGTCAGCCTGCCACATTCCATTCAAACCTTGGTAGTTGAATAATAGTTCCCGGCATTTATGGCCTAAAATTTTTAATTGAAAAACTGAAATAGCCCGGGCAATTCCCAGGCTATTTCAGTAATCCTGTTACAGAAATATATGCTGTTTTATGATGCCTGCAATCCTTTGGCTAAAAAGTAAAATCTTAAGCAGTCATTTTTTGATGAACCTGTTTTTGTGCTGTGGCTTGCTGGCAATTGCTGATATTTACCCACCGATAGCCAACGCCGCGGAAATAAATTATACCACTACAGTTCATTTTGCTGATGGCCGTAATCTCATAAAGCCTCGCACGCATATAACTTCAGCTCACTATGATAGCAGATGTATCGAAAGTAGCAACATGTGCGAACGCTACTCAGGTGGTTTCCTGCGGAATGCAGTTTACGCTGAAAAAGTAATACAGGCACCCGATACCAATGCAACTCACCCGCCATTATTATCGATAAAAGCGAATTGCAG
>CAYNVK010000489.1:0-3040 GCA_964400395.1 uncultured Lentimicrobiaceae bacterium
GGAATTTGATTACCGGCGAAACCTGGTGGTCCGATCAAATGTACTCCATACTCGCGTTAAACGAGCGAAAACCTTTGTTGATGACTGATTTTACTGAAATGCTGGTACCCAGGCAGGAACGTAAAAGGATACAAGTCGCTTTGCAACAGCTCATGGAAGAACAAAAAAATCTCAATATCGATTTCAACATTGTTACTTCTTCGGGGCAATTAAAAACACTAAACTTAATTGGCAGGGCCGAAGCGGACCACGAAGGCAGGATAATTCGTGTGTACGGAACCCTGATGGATATTACCGACCGTAAACTTGCCGAAGAAGCCCTAGTGCAAAGCGAAAATATGTACAGGTGGATTTTGAACAGCGTTGATGTGGTGATTTACTCATTACGCGTCAGGCAGGGTTCCGAAACACTGAAAGTTGATTTCGTGAGCGACCAGATCAACACAATACTTGGATATTCTCCCGAAGAATTTAAAAATAATCCCGATCTCTGGTCCTCGTTAATACATCCCGACGATATACCCCGGATATCCGAAATTACCGAAAACGGATTTCAAACCAGGCAAAATATGGTGCGTATTTACCGTATGCTGCATAAAACTACTGGAAATTACATCTGGGTTGAGGATCATTCGCAGTTTCTGTTCGACGATCATGGAAATATTATTTGTGTGTTCGGGAGCGCCCGTGACATCAGCGAACGTAAAAAAGCCGAAGAAGCCCTGATTGAAAAGGAAACCCTGTATCGCACACTTATTGAACGACTGCCCGACGGGGTGTATAAAATTTCACAGGACAACAATTTTGTTGAAGTGAACCCTGCGTTGGTAAAAATGTTGGGGTACAACAGCCGCGAAGAACTGATGGCAGCCGATATACATACCCAGCTGTTAGCTGATCGGACCGTACAGGATAGTTTTGTTACCAGGCAAATGTGGAATGATATCATCGTTTTTAAGCTCAGGAAAAAGGATGGTACCGATATATGGGTCGAAAATCACGGATGGCTTTCGCCCGGCGAAAACGACGACAATTTATTTTATGAAGGTGTGATCCGCGATATCACGGATCGTAAAAATGCCGAAGATGCACTTCGCGAAAGCCAGTTGCTCTTCGAAAACCTGACAAAAGCATCGCCTTCGGGTATTTTTCGTTGTGGTACCGATGGTTATGTTACTTACTTCAATCCACGCTGGGTCGAATTGTCCGGCTTGCCTTTAGACCAGGCGTTGGGTTTTGGTTGGCTTAGTGCGGTGCACCCCGATGATCGGAATATGCTGAACGAAAAATGGCAATCGGACGAGGCGAAGAAAAGCGAATCGCTCGAGTTCCGGTTCCTCAGGCCCGACGGACAGGTTGTTTACGTAATTGAGTATGTAGTTCCCGAAATTACTGATGATCAGGTTACAGGGTACATCGGAACAATAACGGATATAACCGAACGCAGGCAGGCCGAAGCGGAGGTTGTAATGCTTAATTCGGATCTCGAAAAACGCGTTGCCAGGCGCACCGCCCAGCTCAAAGCGGCTAATGATGAACTGGAGGCTTTCAGCTATTCCATATCGCACGACCTGCGTGCCCCGCTACGTGCCCTCGATGCTTTCGCTCACTTCCTGATCGACGATTACTCAGCTGTAATCGATGCCGAAGGCAGGCGGATGCTGCAGGTTATTATTGACAATGCCAACAAAATGGGCTCGCTCATCGATGATCTGCTTGAATTTGCCCGTTTGAACCGGAACTCTTTAAATATTTCGAAAATCGATATGCAAGCCATGGCACAGGACGTTTTCGACGAACTAACCACCGGTCAACCTCCCAGCCCCGGAATAGTTTTTCGCTTGCATCCGCTTGCCGATGCCTACGGCGATGCTGCCATGGTAAAACAAGTATGGACCAACCTGATTGGAAATGCAATAAAATATACGTCTAAAAAGCCTGAACGAATCATTGAGATTTCGTGCAGTAAAAACGACCACGATTGTAGCTATAAAATTTCCGATAATGGTGCAGGTTTCAACATGGCATACTACAACAAGCTTTTTGGCGTATTCCAGCGACTTCATACCATGAAGGAATTCGAAGGTACAGGCATAGGGCTGGCCATTGTTAACCGGATTGTGAAGCGCCACAACGGGCGCGTGTGGGCCGAAGGCGAAGAGAATAAAGGTGCTGCTTTTTATTTTGCACTTCCCCGGAAATAATTAATTTTATAGGAGTTATATTTCAGGCAAAAACAGGCCGGGCGAAAGTGAGCAATTGCATTTATCAATAGATCAAATTGTAAAAGTTATGGAAAATGTTCTGAAAGTTCTTATAGTTGAAGATGTGGCCACAGATGCTGAACTTATTGAACGTGAACTGAAAAAAGCAGGATTCAAGCCAGTTGCCCGTATTGTTGAAACGCGTGAGGTCTATATTCAGGCCATTGCAGAATTTGAGCCAGATATTATATTTTCTGACTATAACCTGCCTTCGTTTAATGGTATGCAGGCTTTGTTAATCAGGCAGGAGAAACTGCCCAACATCCCTTTTATACTTGTTACCGGTGCTAATAACGAGGAAATTGCTGTTGATTGCATGCGGGCCGGTGCCGACGATTATATACTGAAAGAAAACCTTACCAGGCTCGGACAGGCTTGCAAGGCTGCCATCAATAAAAAGGCCATAGTGCGTGCAAACCTCGAAGCGATGGAAAAACTCAGCGTACTCTCACGGGCAGTAGAGCAAAATCCCGCCCTGATCATGATTACCAGCCTGAACGGTGACATTGAATATGTAAATCCTAAGTTCTGCGAAGTTACGGGCTATACTTCAGCCGAAGTCACAGGTAAAAATCCACGTTTCCTCAAATCGGGGAACCAGTCGGACGAATTTTACAGAAATATGTGGCAAATTATTATGTCGGGCAAAGAGTGGGCCGGGGAGATGCTGAACAAGAAAAAGAATGGTGATCTTTACTGGGCAAACGCAACCATCTCGCCATTGGTGAACCTGTAGGGAGAAATCACCCACCTGGTAGGTATTTTTGAGGATATTA
>CAYNVK010000490.1:0-3017 GCA_964400395.1 uncultured Lentimicrobiaceae bacterium
GGTTTGGTTGCCGGTTGCTGGGTGGGTAACGACGACAGGTCGATCCATTTCAAATCGTCGCACATCGGCGAAGGTTTGCGTACCGCGCAACCCGTTTACGGAAGGTTTATGGCTAAGGTGCTCAAGGACGAAAGCCTGAAGAATTACAGGCAGAAATTCCCGAAGCCAACCATTAAAATCAGTAAATCGTACGATTGCCATACCATACTTCCCAAGGCCGATTCGCTCAATGCAGTCACAGATTCGATACCTGTGGAATAAAACCGGCCGGGCGAAACTATAATCCCTTACTTTTGTTTAAATAAATTCTTAATCTTTTAACCTTTCACGAATGCAAATCACAAAAAACAAAGTTGTTTCACTCAGCTATATACTGAAACGCGACAACGCCCAGGGCGAAATTATCGAAGAAACCAGGGCCGGCGATCCATTGGTATTTCTTTACGGAATAGGCCAGATGCTTCCCAAATTTGAAGAACACCTCAGCACCCTTAAAACCGGTGATGATTTTGAATTTACCCTCAGCAGCGACGAGGCTTACGGCGAAATGGACCAGGATGCCATTATCGATCTGGATAAAAGCATATTTATGGTTGACGGCAAAATTGATGACGAGATGCTGGCAATCGGTAATGTAATCCCGATGCGCGACGACCAGGGCCATATGCTGCAGGGTATCGTGGTAAATGTAACCAATGAATCAGTTCGCATGGATTTTAACCATCCCATGGCCGGAAACACGCTGCATTTTACAGGCAATGTGATTGAGGTGCGCGAAGCTACCGCCGAAGAAATCAGCCACGGCCACGCCCATGGCGCCGGTGGTCATCATCACTAAAATAAAGCTGGTGCAGTAAATCACTGTACTTCGTATATCATAAAAGTCCCGTTAGGTGGTACAGCTGGTAAATTTCCGGCAGCGCTTAACGGGATTTTTGTTTTTGTAACGTCAATATAATAAGTGCATTTTTGCCTTCTCGCGCCAGCCGGCATCGTACCTGTTTTCAACAAAAAATACAAGCAGGTCGGCATCGTATTTCGAATCAGCAAACCATATCGTTTTCTTCGCATCGTATTTATTGGCACAAAAATACCACAGTCCTTTATTCCCATCGGCATCGTAAGCATTGCTCACTTTATAAACCAGCAAATCGGCATCATAACGGTTTTCGACCACAAAAACCTTAATGGCTGCATCATATCGGTTGTTACAGCTGAAAACTTTCTGTGCTTTTGCTGATGGCAGCATGCAAAACAGGAGCGCTAAAGTGGCGAAAATGCTGATTATCCGGTTCATGGTTCAGTAATATTTAGCAAAGTTAGTGAAACAGAATTTCAGAAAATAGCCACCCAGATCATTTATCGGATAAATCTCAATATTGTTAATACAGGATTCGAAAGCACTAAAATTTCAGATAGAAATCGCGGGTAAGCGCTTTGTATTCAGAGCTATAAGTATTGCGGCCGCTATAAATGCAGATTTCATTTTTGGCAATATCGGCTTGTGGGGTACGGCAGAAGGAAAGTAATGCCCTGTGTGGTTCCCGATCGGGGTAGCTGCGTACCAACGTGCAATGGGTTAGGTGTAAGTTGCAGCCTGATGCCACTGCAAGCCAGTTTTCGGCATCAGCAGCCGGCAGAATAAATGAAGCCTTCCCATTTAAATTCAACAACCGGCTGGTAAAAAACAGCAATTCATCAACCGGCAGGCTGTCGTTGTGTCGGGCTGTATTGCGGGCTGCATCGGGGGCTTTCAGCGAATTGGTAAAAAAAGGTGGGTTGCAAATTACCAGGCTGTAACCTGCCTGCTTGTCCTGAGCAAAAACTTGTAAAGAGGTGTTAATTATATTGATGCTGCTGTGCCAGGGACTCAGTTTGGCATTGTGTGTGGCCGATGTAGCAGCTTCATGATCTATTTCGACTGCATCAACCGTTACCCCGGGATTTCGCTGGGCCATCATCAATGCCAGTATGCCGGAGCCCGCGCCAATATCGAGTATACTGGTTTCGGTGCTGCATGGTGCCCAGGCTCCCAGCAAAACGGCATCGGTGCCAATTTTCATGGCTGACTGGCTGTCGTCGATGCTGAATTTCTTGAAATGGAACATGAAAAGTTATAGATAGAGGTCTATCAGTCCTTCGGGCGCCTCAATATAAATGGTTTTCTTTTTGCGATCAACCTGGGTAATGATTTCGTCAACCACCGGGACCAGGATTTCCTTGCCGTTAAAATCGACCGCCAGCAACGATTGTTGCGGCAAATCGATTACCTGGCTCACGGTTCCGATAGGGCCATGGGTGGCATCAACCACGCTGAACCCGTCGATATCGTAGGAATATAATTGCGCGCTTTTTGGTTTGGGTAACAAATTGCGGGGAATAAATGCCGCGCAACCTGCAAGTTGTAAAGCATCGTCAGAATCATTCACATCCAGGAACTTAACCATCACCTGGCCTTTCGACTTAGGCTGGATTGTTTCAATAAAAAAAGGAACCAGGTTCTCATTGATTTTGAGAAATACTGATTCCAGTTTTTTTATTTGCGAAAATATTTCGGTATCAACCTGAAATATTAACTCACCTTTTGATCCGAAAGTTCTGACGATCTTTCCCAGCTGGAAAAGTTCATCTTGTTTCATAAGGCAATTATGCGTTTTCTTCGGTTGCGGCAGCTTCGGGTGCAGCTTCTTCAGCAGCAGCTTCGGGAGCAACTTCTTCAGCAACTTCTTCGGCTTCTTCGGTAGTACCAGCTGCAGCTTTAGCTTCGGCAGCTAATTTTTTAGCCAATGCATCTGCTTTTGCCTGGTTAACTTTCATTTCAGCTTCTAAGCGTTTTTTGTCTTCGGTTTTTGCTTTCTGGCTCAGGTCTTTCTTAGCGCCTTCAATTTTGGCAGCTTTAGTGGTTTTCCACTCTTCGAATTTAGCCTGTGCCTGTTCTTCGGTCATTGCACCTTTTGCAACGCCTTTCAGCAGGTGGTGCATGTAAGCAACGCCGGTATAGCGGAGAATAGCTTCAA
>CAYNVK010000491.1:0-3011 GCA_964400395.1 uncultured Lentimicrobiaceae bacterium
GTGCATTTCGACTTCGCTCAATGTGACAGTAATTCGAGTAATCATTGCCTTAATGTTATTTTTATAAAATTTAGACAGTCTCTGTATTCCCTGCCAGTAACCAATCATCTGTAAACCCATATCCCTTAAAGCAAAAAGTCCCGCACATTACGAACGGGACTTTTTAATTATAGATTGTAACGATTATTTGCCAATCGTAACATCAAGGCCAATAGCAAGCAGCCAGTTTGATTTTGAATATTTTTCGTTAACCGGGATGTAGGTATTTCCAAGTTTATGGTTAAATGATTTGGAATCGTCTAAATAAAAGGTAAAAAGACTCCCAAGGTTTAATGAAACGGCCGGCGAAATTTTGTACTGACCGCCAAAGCCTACGGTGTTCGAAGTAAGGCTGTAGCTGAGATCATTCTGGTACGATTCTGTTACACCAGTTTGTGCACGCAGGTATCCGGCCGAAACCAGCAATTTGTCGGTAATGTTATATTCAAGCCCGAGTGCCAGTTCGAAGTAATTTTTGTCGATCACTGATTCATTGGAAACATAGTTGCCAAGGGTATCTTTCTTACCGTAGTCGGCACTCTTGTCGAAATAGTAATTAAAGCCCAACGATGCCGATAATTTTTTGGTTAAGGGGTACGATGCGCCTATAGAAAGTAAGGCAGGCATATCCGACCTGGATTTTGCACCATCAGGAAATGAGCCAGTTTCGTCAATCTTGGTTTCGTTGGTTAATTCAATTTTAGTGAGGAACTCATATTTTACGGCCAGGGTAAGTTTTTCGGCAATGGTAAAATTACCGCCAATAATGGGTGTAAAACCGGTTCCTTTCTGAACTGCGTCAACCTCTTTATCCCCGGTGCTGGCAGCAAGACCGGTCATTTGTGTAGCTCCGCCGGTAAGCTGAGCTGCACCAGCGGCCGACTGTGATGAGACCGAAGTATACACCGCCTGCGATTGTGCAATAGGTGTTGTAACAGGTTGCCCGGCTTTAACAAGGGCAGTCTCGAATGCAGTTTTTTGCTCAGCCGAAATGTAACCTCCGGCTTCGGCTTGAGCATAAGTAAGTGCACCCAACCCGTTTGATGTCAGGTTTGCGGCACCTGCAGCTGCGGTTGAATAGCTTTGCGAAACGGCTGTATAATAACTTGCTGCCTGTGTATAATACGCGCTTGCCTCTGTTCCAAAAGCATCAGCCCTCATAAATGCTCCGGTATACACTTTCGAAGCAAGACCGGGGATACCGGTTGGTTGCAAGGTGGTGTTCGGATTGATCATTATGTTTGTAATCGAGCCTTTGTAGGTGTTTTTGGCCGTAACCAGGCGAACACCGGCAAAAAGGGAAACAGCAGGGTTTATTTCGTACGATACTCCCAACTGGTAGCCAAAAAATATCGAAGTGCCTTCGAAATTAATATTGGCCTGGTAATCGCTTACGCCAAATCCCGGGGCAAGCTTAGGTTTTAAATCAGAAATCGGCATCTCGAACGAAGGCAAACCTTTGTCGTACTGGGCACCTCCGCCCCCGCCTACCGGGTTAAAACCAAAAGATATTGCCAGTTTATTTACCTTATATGCGGCATATATGCCCGGAAAAAAAGGCGCCGTAACATCGCCGGTAAATTTGGCACTGGGCGCTCCATGCAAATAAGGATAGTCGTTATTTACATCTTTAACCTGGAAAATGGATTGGTTGTTCAGCGACAGGTGAAACCCGTTTCGCAGCTTGGTTAAGCCGGCAGGATTATAATAAACGCCATCAATACTTATGGTAGCATTCCTGGCAAGCATGCGGGCATATGCTGCACTTTGGTTGGTGTTAGTCATAATTCCACCAGCCATAAGACTTGTGCTTAACAGTGCTGCTGAGAACGAAAGCAGTAGTTTTCTTTTCATTTGATCGGTTTTGGTTAATAAATTTTCCAATAGCAGATTTTGAAGCAGCCAAAATATAGACATTTTTCGATAATTGCAAATAAAATTGAATACCAGCACATTACAATCTTGCGGAATCTCTACTCATTCAATACTTTACATATGTAATAAAATATTTACAATTTGTTAACACAACATGATTTTTCGGAAATACTGCTTTTAGCTTCCGCTTTTTTATGGCTAAATCATGCGGTATACTTTCGCGGTAACGCCTCCATCTGCAGATACAAAAAATGTATAAAATACAGCTCGTTACTAATCTCTATAATGATGGTAACACGAGCTAAAATGGCGAGCATCCGATAGTTGTAAAATTTAACTCCCGGATTACCACTTCAACATTGTTGATAATTTTTCGTAATAATTTGATTTTCAATAAAACTCATACAAATTTTATCGTAACTTTGTCCGCTGATGCCTAAGGTAGTATTGAAAGCTTCATTTTTGAAATCGGACTATTAATCAATGGATTAGAAATAATTTTGAAAATTTCCGAAAAAAAATTGCGTTTTTTTTTCTCGACTATTGCCCGGTTAAAAAAAAGTATTACCTTTGCAGCCTCAAAAACGAGAAGGTCCGTTCGTCTAGGGGTTAGGACGTCAGGTTTTCATCCTGGTAACAGGGGTTCGATTCCCCTACGGACTACTAATAACACTTTAAAGTTTAACAATGGCAAATCACAAGTCATCCCTCAAAAGGATCAGAGCAAACGACAAGAAAAGACTTCGTAACCGTTATTATGCAAAAACCATGCGTAATGCAATAAAAGGTTTCCGCGAATTAGAAGACAAATCGGTTGCAACTGAAAAACTGCCTTCACTGGTTTCTCTTATTGATAAACTCGCTAAGAAAAGCATCATTCACAAAAACAAAGCTGCGAACCTCAAATCGAAGCTTACTAAAAAAGTGAATGCGCTATAAGCGTTAAGATCCTACTATTGAAAAGCCTCCTCACGGGGGCTTTTTTGTTTTATTTAGTTTTGTATTTTAGCTTTTTGTTCTGTCTGGATATAAATCGTTTAAAAGATGGATAACATTTCGAAATTATCAATTAAGCAGTGGGCCGAAGATGATAAGCC
>CAYNVK010000492.1:0-3002 GCA_964400395.1 uncultured Lentimicrobiaceae bacterium
CGGGCTTCGTAAGGGCAGGCCTGAATACAGGCGCCACAGCCAATACATTTGTGATGGGTAACAAGCACAATGCCGCCATCTTCTATATGGCTTGCACCTGTGGGGCAACAGCGTACACATGGCGAGTTATCGCAGTGGTTGCATCGTTCCGAACGTAACTCGATGCTAACATTCGGGTATGTTCCGTCAACGGTTTCGCTCACCCAGTCGCGGCAAAATCCTATGGGGACATTATTTTCAGTCTGGCAGGCAACAACGCAGTCGCTGCAGCCTACACATTTCCTGGTATCGATAGCCATCGCGTACCTCATGCTTTAGCCTCCTTTCGTGGGTCTTCAGTTAAAAATGTTACAAAATTTCCCCTCATGCCGGTGCCGCCCATAATAGGGTCGAGCATTACATTGGTTATCAGTTCGGTATCGTTCACGCCCCTTCCGTACGCAAAACGCAGCGGTTTGTGATGATGCCCGAATCCATGAACAATGTATACTGAGTCCCAACGGATTCGCTCGGTAGTACGCACTTTAACTGCAAAGTTCGAAATGGCGCCGTCCTGGTTTTTGAGCCAAACATACTGGTCCTTTTTTATTCCCCATATTTTAGCTACACCGGGATTTACCCACACTGAGTTTTCGGGCATCAGTGCCACCAGGTTCGGGTTGTTGGCTGTACGGCTGAAGGTGTGCATGGGTGCACGGCCATAAATGAGGCGATAGAATCCTTCCTCCGGTTCGGGATGTTGCGTGAAAACTGGCATTGGCGCAAAACCGGCTTCAGCCATTTCGTGCGAATACAATTGTATTTTACCCGAATGAGTTTTGAACTGATGTGCGGTTCCGGGTTCGATGTATGGTGATGTTTTGCGCGCTGTCTTTTTTACGCCTATGCGTTTCAGCTCTTCGAGTGAACTACCAGCCTGTTTCAGCTGCCAGTCGAGCACTTCGGAGTAGTCCTTGTAATTGAAATAGTCGCCCAGGCCCAGTTTTTCACCCAGTTGTTTGGCAATCCACCAGGCAGGTTTAGTCTGGTACATAGGTTCAACTGCAGGCATGCGCAGGCAGAGGGTTGGTTCGCGGTGCGCTGTGGCACGGATGTCGTCGTAGCGTTCGAGGTAAGTGCATTCGGGCAAAACCACATCGGCCAGGCCGGTAATTTCCATGGGCATAGTGTCAACCACAACCACGAGCTCCAGCGCCTGCACGGCTTTGTGAAGTTCCTCTTTTAAAGGGACAGAAGCTACCAGGTTGGTGCCCGAAACAAACCATCCTTTAATTCGGGCATCTTTGCCATTTGCAGGAAATGAAGCCTCTATTACTGAATTGGTTACTGCTTCGTTTGCCAGTGGATATTTGCCATCCAGCAGGTCTTTCCAGGTCCAGGCCGGTTTAGGATATTCGGGGTGCGGGAATTCAGGCAGTTTGATTCCTTCCTTAAAGAACAGGCCGCCCCGGTTGCCCCACGAGCCCAGCAGCGCATTCAGAATGGCTATGGCCCGGGTGCGTTGCACATCGTCGCCATACCAGGCTGCATGGCGGCCGGGGTGTATAATTACTGATGGTGCAGCATTTGCCATTTCGCGGGCTGTGCTGCGGATCTGTTCGGGTTTTAAGGTGGTGATGCCATAGGCCCACTCAGGCGTAAAGGGCTGAACATGAGCTTTCAGTTCTTCAAATCCTTCCGCATAAGCGGCAACATATTCCTTGTTATATAATTCGTCATTTATCAGCACATGAATCCATGCCAGCAGCAATGCAATATCAGTGGATGGCTTTATGGGCAGCCAGAATTTCGATTTGGATGCTGCTGTCGAAAGTCGGGGGTCGACCGTGATAAAAACCGCACCATTATCAATAGCTTCGCTCATTTCCTGCACCTGCCCGTTGTGCATATTTTCGCCTATGTGCGAACCAATCAGCACCAGGCATTTTGTATCGCGGATGTCAGTAACTTCGGGACTGCTCACTGATTCGCCGAAAGTAGCTTCAAATCCTACATCGCGCGGGCCACGGCATTGTGCAAACGATGGTGCTGCCAGGTTTGCAGTTCCGTAAGCTTTCATGAGGTGCGAAAAATGGTTACCCGACGAACCATGGAAAAACAAAGCCATGCTTTCGGGGCCATATTTGGTTTTGATATCCTTCATTTTGGAAGCGATATATTCCAGCGCCTCTTCCCAGCTGGCTTCGCGATAGGTTTGTTCGCCATTTTTGGTGACACGCAGAAGCGGGGTTTTCAGTCTGTCGGGGTCGGAGAACATGCCGACACCTCCGGTACCCCGTGGGCAAAGCCTGCCATTGCATTGCGGGTCATCATCATTACCTGTGATCTTTTTTATTTTTCCGTCATCGGTAACGTGAGCCCAACCGGCGCATTTCCAGAAACATACCTCACAGTAAGTGGGTACCCTTCGCAAGGTTTCGCCCTCGTCGCCGGCTTCATTACCAAACAAAGATGATCCCAGCACGGCTTTTGCTGCACCAGCCGTTACAGCGGTGGCTCCAATACCCAATGCGGAAATCTTAATAAAATCTCTCCTTGTCTTCATATGGTTTTATTCGATTAAAAATCAATGTGTTGCAATAAACAAGCGGACTGCAATTGTTTATGGAATAACAAAAGTATATTAATCTTATTTACATACAAAAAAAAGTGAATGTATGGCTAAAAGTGTAACATATTGAAATATAGGCAGATGAGATTTATTTGAGATGTGCCATGTTTTTTATAAATTGTATAATATGATGATAGACAGATATATGCAAGCTTCTTTAGAATCTTTATAAATTCTAATTTATAAATTTAAATAATTGAATATGAGAATATTAGCTTTTTTGAAAACTTCTCAAGCAAAAAACAGTTACAGGTCATATAAAAAGTTGATAAATAGCAATTATATACGAATGTTACTCTGGCGTTGAGCGGTGTTGCTCATTTTAAAAAAGTCAGCGTTTTCTGTGTATCTTTACGAAAAATTCCTGCTTTATCACATGTTATGAGAGTAG
>CAYNVK010000493.1:0-3002 GCA_964400395.1 uncultured Lentimicrobiaceae bacterium
TAAGCGCATAAAAGGATCCTGCACGGGAGATTTATTGAGCTGATTCCCTGTTTCAATCCGGGTTTCTGTTACTTCATACTTGCTTTAGGTGGCATATATGTTTACGCTACCGCTAATGTTGGCGTGAAATTAGAATGGATAGCCAATCCCAAAGTTCAGGATAGCATTTTGGTAATTGAATAATTCATTGCTAAACCAGTGGCCCGGGTGTGTAGGATCGTGGAATGGAACAGCCGCATCGAGGCGAAGGATAAAAAATGAAAAGTCGAATCGCAACCCGAAACCCACGTCCATGGCAATTTGTTTGTAGAAGGAGTCGAACTTAAATTCGCCATCGGGGAAATCAACGCTCGGCTTTCGGAGCCATACATTACCGGCATCAACAAAAAAGCTTCCCAGTAAAAAACTGTATATCGGGAACCGGTTCTCAATGCTCGATTGAAGCATGATTTCACCGGTTTTGTTATAATTATTGTCAGTAGCAACATAGGCGCCCGGTCCCAGGCTTCGCAATCGCCATCCCCGCATATCATTGGCACCGCCCAGCCAGAAACTCTTTTCGAAAGGTACAGCTTCCGAATTTCCATAGGGTAGGGCTGAACCTCCCATAAAACGGAATGCCAGGAAGTTCCCCCGGCGAAGTTTCCAGAATTTACGAAAATCGAAGTCGAAACGCACAAATTGCGAATAGCGCACATTCAGTCTTTCGTAGTAACCGTCTTCGGTTTGAGGGTTGTTTCTCAAATTATCGAACAGGTAGGGTATATTTCCCGAGGTTTCGGCATTCATCCGCAGGAAGAACTGGTTATTTATTTTCGCATTCCCCATGTTGCTGATAATATAACTATACCGGATCATTGTCAGCAGGTGGTCAGTATATTGCGATTTATAAACAGGATCAGTGAGCGACTCAAGGTAACGGCTGAATGAATCGCTGGGGAATATTTTAATATAGTTAAACTCGAATGGCGTAAAAATATGTTTCACTCTTTCGCTGGTGCTCCATTTGTACGACCATGCCAATGATGAAATATTGCGTTTATATTCAGTTTGCATCTCGAAACCAATGCCGGCGCTTAACGAGGTGCGACCCTGTTGTGTGTTGAGCTGGTATTTCGAACGGTATGGAATAATGAGCCTCGGGAAATCAATGCTCACCTCTGCACCGCCTTCGAGGGTGTTGAAAAAAAGGAAATAGTTCTCGGTATTCGGGTTTTTGAGGCCTCCCTGAATTTCGGCGCTGGCTTTAATTTTAAATGATAAAACTTCGGCACCCTTGAAAATGTTCCTGTTCTGTATGGCTGAGTTTACACCAACTCCGAATCGGCCGCCTGAGTTTGTACCTTCGGTGCCTACGCTAAAAGTATTCAGTTTATTCCGTTTTAAACGGATATTACAATCGAGTAACTGGTTGCCGCTGCTGCTTACAATACCGGGATTTTGAATGGACATATTTACATTGGCCGATCCGATAATGGGCTGGCTGATCAGTTTCTTGTAAGTGCTGTTGGCCGCTGACTGGCTATAAGCATCGCCCGGAGCAAACGAAAGACTGGAAGCCAGGAATGAAGGTTTCAGCGGACTCTTTTTATGCGTAAGTACATAAATTGTTTTTCCGGTTGTATCGGCTTTATTGAGATGATAATGGTATGGGATTGTATCGTAAGTGTTTTCCTGCACGTTTAAATCGGCATCGGGACTAATAAAAATATTACGAATATAAAACCGGGGATGGTTAATCTCGATGGTTGAATCGGCCACACCGGCAATGCCCGATCTTACTTTTCGGAAATGCAGTTCAACATCAGCAGCAAGTCCGGCTTTCGAAGTATCGGCAACATAATAAATGTCGCTGAGCGAAAAAGTGTAATAACTGTTGTTGCGGAGGTTTATGGCAATGCGTTCGCGTTCATCATCAAGGATATATGTATCGAAAATCATCCCTTTACGGAGTTGCCCCCCGGCAGTATCGGCCATTACATACCTGTACATGGCGGAGTCGGGAATAAAATAATCGAATTTATTCACGATGCAGGGCGGACCTGAATTGATGTTATAGGTTACCTTGGCTGTTTTTCGGCTGTACTTCACTGACTGGTCCACCGTGGCATGGTAAAAACCTTTATTTTTAAGGTATTGCTGGAGTTTATCCCGGGTGCTGAATATCATCATGGTATCCAGTATCACGGGTTTGGTACCGAATGCCCGGCGGACCCAAAGTTTAAATTTGGTTTCTTTGCCTTTTTCGCTGCGCTCGTAAAAGTAGATGCCAGGCCTGAAATAAGGGGCAAGGCTACCTTCCATTGAATTTTGCTGGATAAATCCTTCCAGCTCATCCGAAGGGAGGTACGGATTTTTATTCTTTATCGTATTTTGAACCAGCAGGTATCCTCCACGGCGCTGTACTTTGCTCTGGGGATTGCAGGCTGCAATCATAAACAGCGTGAATATCAATAAAATAATATGGATTCTGCCTTTATTCAATCGAATTGGTTTTCGGTGTCTATTTCCTGACAAAGATAGCAGTAAGCTTGAAATGAGTAAAATTTATTTATTCCCCATCGAAAAGGATCGGAAACGATGCTGAAATCAGTTGTACCGGCACCCCGGGTATCCTTTTAAATATACTGTATTCACCCGGTTTCAGTGTTCCTTCAATTTTTGCTTAGGCATCTGTATCGGGTATAGGCGCATTCCGATCGGGGATGCAAGTATATTATAATTCTGCAGGCATCGTGGCTTTTGTGTGGTGCAGGAAACCTAAGGTTTGTATATCAGTATTTTAACTCCTGACTTCAACAGGTCCATTGAAGCAATAGATTCACACCGATTGGGAATCAGCTTAAAATAAATGGCTGTATTAGGCTTTTGGCGAAAAAAAATCTAAAAATTATGCAGATTTATTTGGTGATTTAAAAATAATAACTACTTTTGCATCCTCTTAAACGGGAGCATAGCTCAGCTGGTTCAGAGCATCTGCCTTACAAGCAGAGGGTCCTTGG
>CAYNVK010000494.1:0-2995 GCA_964400395.1 uncultured Lentimicrobiaceae bacterium
ACCACTTCGGCATCGAAAAGGCTACAATCAACACGCATCAGTTTTTCCTCCCTGGGCAATATTGTTTTGCCATTTAACAGGATTTTCACCCATTCATTCACCGCTGGCCGGGACTGAGGGCTGAACACCGACAGGAAAGGCAACCCTATCAGCTCGAATACTTCCGAAGCTCCCATCATTTTCATCCCGGAGGTGTTCACATACACAAGCTGTCCATCCTGAAATACAACAATACCATAGGGCGAAGATTCGGCCAGGTTGCGATAGCGTTTTTCACTTTCATATTTGGCTTTTTCCAAAAATTTGCGCTCTGAGATATTTCTGAATGTCCCCATCAGGTATTGCTTACCTTTCATGTTTATAAGGGAAGCAAGTATTTCGACAGGAACCAGAGAACCATTGGATCGCACCACCTGGTTTTCCATCGGTACTGTTGAACCGGAAGTTACGGAATCCATTTGTTGCTTTTGGAAAGACTGCTTCGAAAACTCTTCATCCTGTGGAGGGTGGAGTTGCGACTGATGCATACCGATTATTTTTTCGACCGGCATTTGCATGAGTTGCGAGGCTGTAAGGTTGGCATCAACGATAATACCGCTTTCGAGATCGGCAACAAAGATGGCATCGGCAGCATTTTCGAAGAAATTACGAAACTGCGATTCGGTTTGGCGCAACATATCTTCTGCCTTGATCTGCTCCGTTATCAACCGGGATTGTTGCAAGTTCTGGTATGCCGTACTGGAAAGCTTATTGGCCAGCTTAAACAGCAAATGTGCAATTTGGGTAAATCTTTCTTTCGACATGGATGGCACTTCGTTGAATGCGGATATAAATTCGCCTCTCTCGGCACCAATCTCATCGGCATAGGCAAGCATTCTTTTTATATCCTGTGCTTCGTTTCGCACCTGGCCTACCAGCCAACTGGCTATGTGTTTATTTTCGACAATAATGCTTGCTCCGGCATCCCACAACCCGCCACTCAGGCAGGGTTGCACTATGGGTCCGTTTGGATTGGGTGAACCGATTAGGATATCCGATTTATTGCAGTTAGAGCAGCCGATATCTGTTTTCCGTACAATATCTTTACACATACGGGTGAACCTGCTTGGCTTTGTGATCGGGGTACCATCGGGTTGACAAATGAGTGATGCAACTCCGGCTGCTTCTGCAAAGGCATCCTGTATTTCCTGTATTTCGTCGAGGTCGAACAGCTCTTCAAAAACCAGTTCCGAACCTTTATCGAACGGACGGCTTAAGGTATTGATGCGTCGTTCGAGCACTTCCTGTAACCGGATACGGTCGGTAATATCGATACAATGCCCTATATTCCCGATAAAATTGCCCAAACTGTCGTAACGGGGCGAAACAGCGTCCTGTATCCACCTGTACTCTCCATAGGCATTTTGCATCCTGTACTCAACGGTATACCGGATATGTTTATCAAATGACTTCTCAGCCAGGTCAATAATTTGTTTCAAATCATCCGGATGTATGCCTTCCATCCAGCCATCGCCCATTTCCTGCTCCAACGTGCGGCCCTTAAAAGTGAGCCAGGGTTTATTCACATAATTACACTTCTGATTCACATCCGATGTCCAGATGAGTGCCTGCCCCGAATCGGTGAGCGTGCGAAAATGAGTTTCGCTCTCGATGAGCGCGGCTTCAGTTAGTTTTCGTTCGGTAATATCCTGTATGGTCCCTATAAGCAGAAGTATTTTACCTTCCTCATCAAAAGAGGCCTGCCCCAAGCCCATTACCCACCTGGTTACATTATCATTACGCCTTAAAATACGATACTCTTTCCTGAAGGGCTCCCGCCTGGCAATAACATTATTTTCAAGATATTGATTCATCATTTCCCGGTCATCGGGGTGAACGATATCCAACCACGAACTGATGGTTCTTTCGAATTTTTTGTCGATGCCAAAAATGCTGTCCAGAACTTCTGACGACTGCCAGGTTTTTTTCCTGAAATCGGCAGAGTAGGAACCAATAAAAGCAGCTTGTTGAGTTTCACGAAAAAAATATTCGCTATCCAGGAACACATCACCAAAATTTGCAGGCCCTTTCTCGAAAGCAGCGATCCGGCATTCTTTTTTTTCTTTAAAATTATATCCTACGAGCCAGTAGTCAGAGGCTGATCCTGTTTCGAGATTAAACCGGACCAGGCAGGTTTGCTTTGTTTCCTCGCTGAACACCATACTTAAAAAGCTCTTGAATGCCTCGATTGAATCTTCAGTGAGAAATGAACTAAAATTCTTATTTACCACGCTCTGGCGCTCTTTACCAAACATCCCCGCTGCCGAATGATTCAGATCCAGGATCACCCCATCAGGGGAAACCGATAAAAAAATGACTGGCGAAAAATCGTATAAATTTGTCAACGAAACAGCCCTGTCCAATGCATTCTTTAATTTCGTATTGTCGGTTTCCAGTTCGGCAATACGGGTTTCGTACTGGTATAAAAGCTTCGAAGCTTCTTCGACCGTGGGGTACAACGTATTGAGCGGGTATCCGGATGGGGTCCCGGTTCCGGAGGTATCAGCATCTGGGCCTGAATTATACGACTTGTTTTTTTTCATCTTAATCGTGTCTTGTTCTCATACCATAATTAGACAGTCATTTACATTGAATGCGCACAACATCCGGGACTCATTTCCGGGCTGGAACTTGTGTTTATACATTCTCAGTAAGCCGCTGCAAAGAAACGATATTTGCATGGCAGGTCTCGTTCCTGTTCAACATTATTTATTTATTCCTGCTTGCATTAGCCAAGTAAATGGTTTTGCATTAAGGGCAAATCCGGGTATTTTAAACAGATAAATGCGACTGCTTAACCGGTAAAGAAAAATAAAAAACAGCACCTTCGCCGGTTTTACCCTCAGCCCACACGCGCCCTTTGTGGATTTGAACCAGCTTTTTAACAATAGCCAGACCTATTCCTGTGCCTTCAACACCAGTAGTACCGGGCAGTCTTTTAAAAACCTCGAATAAT
>CAYNVK010000495.1:0-2990 GCA_964400395.1 uncultured Lentimicrobiaceae bacterium
CAATTAAAAATAAATGTAAAATATTGAATTACAGCGATATAATAAAAACGAATATAAATTAAAAAATTTACATCTAAGTAAAATAATTTTACACTTGTGTAAATTATATTATGTTTAGTTTGTAAGTAGTTGAAATTTAGTTGTATAGGTAATTTGGAGCAGTGCTGGGCCTTGTTGAAGATGGTCAGTTTTGCCTGATTTCGTATTTTTCGATTTTTGCATTTAGTGTAGGCCGGGAAATACCCAGAATGCGCGAAGCATCCACTTTATTCCATTTTACATGGTACAGCACCTGTTTGATATATGTTTTTTCTACTTCGTCAAGCGTAGTGAGTGCCGAGATGGATAGGCTCTCTACTTCATTTTCGGTCGGATTCTGAGGTATCGAAAATGAATCTTTTTCAAGCACATTGCCCCTC
This sequence comes from uncultured Lentimicrobiaceae bacterium, assembly GCA_964400395.1. Taxonomy (GTDB): domain Bacteria; phylum Bacteroidota; class Bacteroidia; order Bacteroidales; family UBA4417; genus UBA4417. The sequence goes on from CAYNVK010000495.1 coordinate 420, forward strand.
ACTATGATCATGGCCTGCAGGATGGAGTTCTCCAGTTCCCTGATGTTTCCCGGCCAGTTGTAGCTTTTAAGCTTCTCGAAAACACCTTCACCCACCTGGCTGATATTTTTCTGAAGTTTTCGGTTGAATCGTTGTATAAAGAAATAGGTAAGGTCGTTTATATCATCCTTACGTTTACGCAAAGGCGGGAGTTCGATGGTAAAAACTTTAAGCCTGTAATAAAGTTCCTCTCTGAAACGCCCTTCGGCAATCAGTTGTTCCAGGTTTTTATTGGTCGATGCAATTATCCGGGCTTTAAGCGGCAGTGGTTCCGATAGCCCTGGCTTTTCGAATTCCATTTCCTGCAATACCCTGAAAAGTTTAATCTGCACATGGTCGGAAAGGTTCGAAATCTCATCCAGGAAAATGGTTCCTTCACCTGCGGTTTCAAATTTTCCTCTCTTGTTTTCAGTGGCACCGGGGAACGCGTCTTTTTCATACCCAAATAATTCTCTTTCGAGTGCTTCGTCGTTTAAAGCCGAGCAGTTTACAACTGAAAACGGGAAATCGCGGGTAATCCCACTGTAATGTACTAGCTTGGCGATCAATTCCTTACCGGTTCCTGTTTCTCCGGTGATCAGCACGCTGATCCTGTTTAGCGAAACACGACCAATGTTTTTAAATATTTCGCGCATTACCGGAACCTTGCCAATGAGCGAGTTTTCCTCAATTACTTTACGGGTATCTTTAGTAAAAGGCTGCGAAATGCTTTTGTTCTGTTCGCTGATTTCGAGCGCCCGCTTTATAATTTCAATTAACTCCTTCGAGTGGATGGGTTTTTCTATAAAATCGACTGCTCCCAGTTGTATGGCTTTAATGGTGAGCGCAACGTCGCCATGGCCGGTAAGCATGATAACCGGGAGTAAGGGCTGGTTCTGCTTAATTACGTTGAGCACTTCAATACCCGACATACCGGGCATCATATAATCCGTTAAAACCAGGTCGGTATTGGATGATGCAAGCATGGCGATTCCTTCTTCCCCGCTGGCTGCTGTCGAAACACGGTAGCCTTCCTTCGAAAGCGTTTGCTTCAAAATCATCAGAATCATTTTGTCATCATCAATTACCAGTATTGTTTTCATAGGTGCAATCGCTATTTTCTGTTTACAGGCTATTCCATGAATGGTGTAGCGGCTTAAATATACTTAATTTTCTGATTCCCCGGAGAAATAATGATTTGGTGCTCTTCGGATATGATTATTTGCCTGTTTATGTAACGGTTCAGGTGTGTTAATGTTCCGTTTTTACTTTGATTTAATGTGATTTAAGTCAGAAGGTTGAAAATGCCACGCCTGAAGAAAACACCATGATCCCGAAAAATATTCCTGTGCCTATGGCAAATCCCTGCCAGACTTTTTTCCTTTTTATTTCGTGTGCTTTCTCTGTATATCCGCTGAAATAACTTGGGTTACGCATCAGTTCTTCGTCCCTGTAATCCAGGTTTTCACGTTTGGGTGGTGCTGACGAACAGGCAATAGCAGGTATTAATCCCAACGGGAAATATATACTCCCGATCAGCGTTCCGATTTTGGCAGGGCGGTATCCCTTGTAGTAAGTGGATGCATCTGCTACTCCGCGCAGGAAGAGGCTATCCGATATTCCGGCTGAGCTATACCTACCGGGTACCAGCACTCCGTTTTCCGAAAGTTGTATGGTAATGCCGCTGCGATAATGCAGTGTATTTACCTCGTTACGTGCTATAATGAAAGTGTCGGGCTGGTTTTCGGGTATAAAAGTTACATCTTTTGCATTCAGATGCACAATTTTAGCTTTCAGTTGCTTGCCGGTGTGAAGGGTTATAATGTCCTGTGCAACAATGCAGTTAATAGAAGCATACCATAAAATAATCAATACAGCCCAGTTCTTCATGATGATAGCAATGAGACACCAAATTTAATATATTTCGCGGCTTGTTTCAGGATGAGCACCTGGATTTGTTGAAAAGGATGCACAGTATATAAAGCTTTACAAAATGAATTGAAAATTAAATAGCTTACTAGCTGCTTTTAACGTACTTTTGCACCTGATATCTGTCCAGGCGAAATAATTGAACTTTGTTTAGTAATTCATGCGGTTAGGTTGATAGTTATTTTTAAGAATTTAAATCAAAATTATGGGCAGAGCACGTGAAACTTTTGGTAAAAGGGAAAATCGAACAAAACAGGAAAAGAAAAGGAAAGATAAAGAAGCAAAAAGGGCTGAAAAGAAAGAAGGCCGGGATGGCAATAACCTTGATGAAATGATTGCCTATGTTGACGAATTTGGAAGGATTACTTCCACACCTCCCGATTTAACCAAACGAGTAGCGGTGAATGCCGAAGATATTCAAATTGGTGTTCCCAAATATGTGGAACCCGGAGCAGGCGAGCTGTTGCGTACAGGCGTTGTCGCTTTTTTTAACGAATCAAAAGGCTATGGTTTTATAAACGATGCACTTTCGGGTAAAAGTGTTTTTGTTCATATCAACGGTCTTACGGAGCCTATAAAGGAGAATAACAAAGTTTCCTTCGAAGTGGTTGATGGACCCAAAGG
>CAYNVK010000496.1:0-2990 GCA_964400395.1 uncultured Lentimicrobiaceae bacterium
GCGCTCCTGTTACAGGGTCTTTCACCATCCCGATGGTGCCGCCGGTATATATGATCAGTAGGGTTGGGGTCATAGAATTATTTTGATCGGTTTGTTTTGAGAAATAAGGACGGGACATTTTGCAACTCACCTCCTGGCCCCTCTTTTTGAGGGAAAGAAAGGGCGCGAAAGGGCGGTATCAGGGTTTTTATGACATGGAGTTGAAAAAGACTTGTTAAGCGTTTTTTGTAATTACAATTTAAAAAGTTTCAATGCATTTGCCGTGGTTATTTCCGCCACTTCCTCAATGCTGGTATGGCAAAGCTCAGCTACTTTCTGAGCGATAATTGGAATATAGGCTGGCTCGTTGCGTTTGCCCCGGTAAGGCGTAGGTGCCAGGAAGGGCGCATCGGTTTCGAGCACAATATGATCGGGGCCAACGGCGGCAACTACATTTTGCAGGTGCGAATTTTTGAAGGTAACCACCCCGCCAATGCCGAGCATAAAGCCGGCTTCAATGGCGCGCCTGGCCTGGTTTTCGTCGCCGGGGAAACAATGAAATACACCTTTGAGGTCAGGGCCGGTTTCGGGTTTCAGGATACGCCATACTTCATCAAACGATTTGCGCACATGAATGGCTACAGGCAGTTTGTGTTTTTTTGCCAGCTTTACCTGGTACAGAAATGCTTCCTCCTGCAGTGCCTGGTGGGTTTTGTCCCAATACAAATCAATGCCAATTTCGCCGACAGCGATATACGAACCGTTTCCCAGTTGCCTGGTAACTTCAGCCAGTTCGCTTTCAACCGTTTCGGGAAGCACCGATGTGGGATGCAGCCCGGCCATGGAGTAGCAGATTCCGGGGTAATTCGCCATGAGTTTGAGCATGGGCTGCCACGAAGTGGAATCGATATTGGGCAGCAGGATTCGCGTAACACCGGCATCACAACTGCTTTGAATAACGGCTGCAAGGTCGTCAGCAAATTCAGGTAGGTATAAATGACAGTGGCTATCAATGAATTTCATACCGGCAAAGGTATGTACAAGTTTTTATTCCTGCAGTGAACTGTTGTTTTTTTACAGATCAGCTATCGTTTTTTGTATAAAACAAAGGGTAACCATCGATGAAACCGCCTGTCATTTTACCTTTTTTATTTTTAGGTAAAGCTGCGGGATTATTACTGGTTTGGATGTAGGTGGCTTTTTGTTACAGTGAGCAGATTTTAGTAGACACTATTGCTGCTTTATTCAGCATTTTTGCGTGGGTGAGTCAATGAAATCGTACCGTCATAATAGTTATGATTTATCAATGAATGAAAATCTATTGATCGTTATGGATTTTGTGTTTTGATTCATGAAGAATGAAAAGCTAACAGAAGAATGTTGATAAATGAATGCTCATTGAATATTTGACATCAAAAAAAATCTTTTATTTGTAGTGCCGACAAATTTCTGATTCACAATATTATATATAGATAGTTGATAGAAATCAGAAGCTTTTGGTCTTTATGCCCGTTACTTATTAAAAGCTTAGCTATAAACCTTATGCAGGGATTATAGAAATAGTACATGTTCTTATTCCCGGATTACAGTATTGCGGCAAAAAATATGGTTACAAAATGAGTCGGAAACCTGGGTATTGAAGCATTCAGGTTAATGACATCAGATAAATACAACATCGAAAAATAATTTACAATTATCCGGATATGATCGAGAGTAGACTTCACCAAACAGCACTGACCAGATTCTTTACAAAAAACAGGAATTTTATTCCGATTATAACCTGTCTTGTTTTTGTATTGATTCTTTTTACCGGCAAGCCATTAAAGGCTCAAAACTGTACAGTTAATGCCAATGTTGATCAAACTACTTGTTCCAATTCGGTGGTCACACTTGTAGGGGCAACCAGCGGTTTATATCCGGGGGGAACGGCAGTTGTTAACTGGTCGCAGATAAGTGGGCCATCAGCCGTTATTACCAATCCGGGTGCACTTTCAACCACAGTTACATCGCTTATAAGCGGAAATAATTATAAGTTCCGCATATCAACAACCTGTCTTGACGGGTCACTGGTATATGATGATGTTAACGTGATAGTGAGTGCCACACCAACTGCCAATGCAGGAGCTGATTTTTCGCCTTTATGCCCTGGAACGTACGCCCTGTCAGGCAATGCATTGCAGGCAGGTGAAACCGGTATTTGGACAGTTACTTCGGGAACCGGATTAACAATAGCTACCCCATCATCGCCCACGTCGAACTTTACAATCAATACAACCACAGCGGGTAATTCAGTATTGCGCTGGACAATTACCAACACAGCCACAGGCTGCAGCTCTTTCGATGAAGTTATTATTCCTAAAATGGGAGGGGTTACCCTGGTAAGTGCAGGCCCTGACCAAAACATAACAAATGCCTGTTACAATACCACAACATCCGTAACATTAGCTGCCTCGTATGCAGGAAATGGCACTGGTGGGCAAAAGGGTACATGGAGTGTTGTAAGTGGCCCGAATGTTCCTGTTATAACCACTCCGACAAGCAACACATCCACGGTTACCAATCTTATACAGGGAACATATATTCTGCGTTGGTCAGTTTCCGGACCATGTGTAAATGGAGTTGACGAAATGCAGATAACCGTGCCGGCCCCGGTGGGTGCGCCAACCACGGCTTCGGCATCCATTCAGGGTGCTCCGACCATGCCTTTTTGCGATGGACGAACCTCTGTAGTGATGGTGGGGAACTCAACGTTACTTGCCAACGAAACCGGAACATGGACCAGAACCATTGGACCAGCAGGCGCTGTAATCGGCAGCCCCGGAAGTGCAACAACCACGGTAACAGGTCTTGATGGCTCTAGTACATACAGGTTCGTGTATACAATTCAAAACAGCGTTACAGGTTGTAGTTCAACATCAAATGTAAATATTTCGTATGGTACCTCACCCTTGGTAACCATAACTACTCCAAGCCCTTATCTGGTAAACTGCGGAAGTTCGACAGCCACTATT
>CAYNVK010000497.1:0-2967 GCA_964400395.1 uncultured Lentimicrobiaceae bacterium
GAAATAGTGTATAATTTAACTTAACAACTAAAACGATAATTATGAAAAACAAATATTTAATAATAGTACTCTTACTTGGCTTAGCCGGTATGTTTACTATGCAAAGTTGTACAAAAGACGAATCGCCAACTCCGGTTGTGTACAAGGCGGCTGTACCAGCCAACCCGACACCGGCTGACGGAGCTGTTGTTCCATTGGATGGCACCAGTTATACCTTAAAATGGGAAGGTACTACCACCACCAATTGGGATGTTTATGTAAACGATAAACTATACAAAGCCGGTGTAACCGGAAACACTTTGGCAATTACAGTCCCTCATGGGGGAGAAGTTTCCTGGTATGTTGAAACCAAGGATGCTAATGGTATAGTTTCTAATAACATTACTGGTCCTGCCCGCGATCCATGGTATTTCTTCGTGAATTCAGTTCCTGATGTTCCTGCATTAACGGCTCCTGCTGATGGTGCAGTAAACTTTAGCGTAGTTGGTACCTTAAAATGGACCGCTAACGATGCTGAAGACAATGGATCGCTCAAGTATGATGTATATATCGGAACATCTGAAACCACAATGGGACTCGCAGCTACCGGACTTACAACAACAAGCTATGTTCCTACCATTTTACTTGGAAATACCAAATATTACTGGAAAGTTACTGCTGTTGATCCTCATGGAGCCAGCACAACCAGCCTGGTTCGTACTTTTACAACCGGACCTGATGTAGCGCCTTATGTTGGTGATTATATTTGCGACGAACCAGCAGAAGATTACTCGTATGATATCTCATTCTCAAAAGGTGCGCCTAATACTGTAGTAACCAAGAACTACTGGAATAGTGGCTGGACTGCTACCTTTACTGTGAATTTAACTAAAAACACCTACACAGTTTCAAGCTTTACGGCTGACGCAGGTTGGATAATAGTTGAATCCGGCACAGTTGATCCAGCAACAGGTACTATGCAAGGTAACTATACTTTATGGAAAAACGGTATCGTACAGGAAACTGGTGTTCATACTTATACCAAAAAACTCCCGGAATAACCTTTGCAGGTTATACCAAACGACAAAGAGAGGCTGCCCAAACAGGCAGCCTCTCTTTTTATATTTAGGGCCTACTGATAAATCGCAAAGTGCTTTTTATCTATGCTTTGTATTCCTCTCTCGCAAAATAAACCATGCTAGGATAACTTATCAGTATCACCCTAATAGAGGCAGATTACCGAATTTCTTTTCCCCGTCACGTGATTAATCTCAATAAAAATTCCGACCACAAATCCGTTTCCCCGTTATGGGATAAACAGGATACAATAAATATTAATGCCCTACGTACAATCTATGTTCAACTTTCAATTAGCTATAGGTAATGATTCACTCCGCTAAAATCCAGGGACCTTCTATTTTTGCTTTTCAGCAAACCATAATTATTTTACCTGTTCAGAATTCATTTTTTAACCGAAATGTATTACCCCAGACTAGATTTCCTGCCTTCCATCCGAATAAATAGAACACATCGAAGTAAATAAATAACGATCTGCAGACAGGATATAGAAGAAAGCAAAAATCATAATGTTAATGTAAGGGATATTTTACATGATGAAAGAGGTCAATGTTTGAATTTAAGAGGTCAAAACTTAACAGTAAGAGGTTAATGTTTGACTGTAAGAGGTCAATGTTTGTTTGTAAGAGATCAATGTTTGTTTGTAAGAGGTCAATGTTTGACTGTAAGAGTTCAATGCTTTACTGTTAGATGTCATTGCTTTACTGTCAGAGCTCGATGTGTGACTGTAAGAGGTCAATGCTTGAATGTAAGAGGTCAATGCTTGAATGTAGGAGATCGATTCGTGACTGTAAGAGGTCAATGCTTTACTGCAAGAGCTCGATTCGTGACTCTAAGAGGTCAATGCTTGAATGTAAGAGGTCTATTTTTGGCTGTATATTAACCAATAGAATTCAGAAAATATTCAGGTACAATTCTATAACAATAGTATATATATAATAGCTGCTAAAATGTTTTCAAATTATAACATCGCGCTCATATCTTTTTAACACCAAAGCCCTGAAAAATATCAACCCCGCGAAACAAACCCCGGCACTGAGCCAGAAAATAGCCGGCATGCTGATATGCTGGGCTATTAATCCAGCCATAAACATACCGAAACCCATCCCAAGGTCAACAGCCGTGTAGAGGGTGGCATTTGCAGCTCCGCGATGTGCAGCATCAGCCAGATTATTAATCATGGTTTGAACAGTAGGGAAAATCACCCCGTTACCAAACCCGATCAAAATGGCCGAAATATAAAATAGCACTTCGTTTTTAGCCATGGCAAGCAACAGGAAGCCAATAATTAAAAGCATAATGCAGTAAGTTAGCAGGTTCCTGGGGCCATGACGGTCGAAAACCTTGCCGGCGCTTATCCGGGCTGCAGCAATACCAAATGAAAAAATCAGGAAGTACATCCCCGAATTCCGGATGCCTATTTCGCGGCCATACAGCGCAATAAACGAAAGTAAGGCCCCATAGGCGATCATGGTTATAAAAACATTAGCTGAGGGAAGCAGCGAACTTTTCTCGAACATATTATTTCGTTTCAGCACGATTTTTTTACCCACAACAAATCGTTTCCGCAGGTGAACAGCATATGCGAAACCTAAACTCGCGAAGCTGACCAATATGCCTGAAACAAACATGGCTGTATAACCCCAGTTATGGCTCAGGTATAAGCCAATTACAGGCCCTACAGACATGCCCAGTGTAGTTGAAAGCGAGAAGTACCCCATCCCCTCCCCGCGCTTGCTCACAGGCACAATATCCGCGGCAATGGTCGAGCCCGATACTGTAGAAAAGCCCCAGCTGAGTCCCTGTAAAAACCTCAGCACCAAGAGAGATGTAATACCCAGCGCTACCAGGTAACCCGCAAAAAAAAATGAATATAAGACTAAGGAAAGCAGAAATATGGTGCGTCGCCCA
>CAYNVK010000498.1:0-2937 GCA_964400395.1 uncultured Lentimicrobiaceae bacterium
GCCTGAACCAACTGCCAGGGCCGTGTTGTGAGTTAAAAAACGCTTTTCGAAATCTTTCTCAAACTGAGCTACCCTGGGTCCCTGGCCTATCCACCGCGAACGTAATACCTTCGACACTTCGTCAATGGCTTTATCTGAAACATTCGGATAAAACAGTACAATTCCTTCATTCTCGTTCATGAGTGGTAACTCATCCATGCTCTTTTCTTTCATACATTTCGTTTAAACTTAATTTCTGTGAAAGTTGATGACAACTATTTCAGAAAATAGGGGTGATATACTTGAAATAAGTTGGCTGATAAAAAGAATTTTGTTTTTGACTTTGAACCTTGCACCGGTCAGAGCCGCGGGTAACCGAAAAGCAAATATAAATAATGAAGCAGATAAAAACTTTAAAAAAAAGTAAGAAAGTTTAAAAAATGAAAAAAGCAGGTCGAATGGCAACCTGCTGAAGATGAAATAGCTTCGGTATCAAACTTTTACGGGTGATGCACTCAGCGGATATTTATGGGTTGGATTTTATTTTGTCCTTGAATACTTTCCTGAATTTTTCGAGTTTTGGCGCTATTACAAAAGTGCAATATGGTGCATCTCCATTTTCGTTGTAGTAGTTTTGATGATAGTCCTCGGCTTTGTAAAACACTGACGCCGGACTTATTTCAGTTACTATTGGCTTGTCGAAAGCATTTTCGGTATTCAGTTTTGCCTTGTACGATTCGGCGAGTTTTTTCTGGTCTTCGTTGTGATAAAAAATTGCCGAACGATATTGGGTTCCCTGGTCAGCACCCTGCCGGTTGAGCGTGGTAGGGTCGTGGCTGCTCCAGAAAGCTTCGAGTAACTCATCGTACGTTATAACAGCAGGATCAAATATAATCTGGCATGCTTCTGCATGGCCTGTCAGCCCTGAACAAACTTCGCGGTATGTAGGGTTTTTAATTTTTCCACCGGTATAACCCGAGGTAACTGAGAGTACTCCTTTCAGTTCCTGGAAAACAGCCTCCACACACCAGAAACATCCGGCAGCTAAAGTTGCGGTATCGGTTTTTATGCCATTGGGTGTTATATCCATATTTGAATTGGTTTTCGGGGTGTTACTTTTGCATCCGCTTACCAAAAGTAAAGCGAGTATTACTAAGGTCAATCGTTGCATAATTTTTAACTTTTGCAGGAATAAACAGAAGCAGGCTTCATAAGTTCAATGCTGAAAATATGGATATGATGATGCGCAGTGAGATGACATTCGGATAAAATTTGTTAAGAAAATGTGAAAAATATCCGGATTTTGCGTTTGTATTTAAAAACTGTTTATTTTTGCAGCAGTTCTTTACTACCATCACTTATCAAGAAAGGCTGAGGGAAATGGACCTTTGAAGCCTTGACAACCTGTCCTGCATATTATGGGACAAGGTGCCACATCCACCCGCATTTTGGCGGAAAGATAAGATTGGAATCAGTTTTGCAAATATCTATCATGATATATTTTCAAAGCTCTTCTGACTTATCGGGAGAGCTTTTTTTATGCTCTTTCCGGTAACCCTTTCGGGTAAGTGATCTTTTTTATTGTTCATCAAAAAAAATCACATACCATGAAAAAAACTACCCAGATAATTCATTCAATTCCCGTCGACGAACTCACTGGCGCTATTTCGGTACCCATTTACCAGACTGCCACTTATGTGCAGGAAGCACCCGGAGTGAACAAAGGCTACGACTATGCCCGCACCAATAATCCAACCCGGGCTGCGCTCGAAAATATTATTGCCGGGCTCGAAGGTGGTACCCATGGCTTTGCGTTTGCAACCGGGCTTGCCGCGATCGATGCCATTCTGAAAACCCTGAAATCGGGCGATGAAATTGTGGCTGTCGACGATATTTACGGTGGTGCATACAGGCTTTTTACCCACGTTTATCAAAAGTTCGATATTAAAATTCATTATGTCGATACCACCGATGCCTCTAATGTTTCGGCCTACCTGAATAAAAATACTAAGCTGGTGTGGCTCGAATCGCCGACCAATCCAACCCTGAAAATTTCGGATATCCGAACCATTGCTTCACTGGCACACCAGGCGGGGGCGCTGGTAGTAATTGACAACACTTTTGCAACTCCCATCGCGCAAAATCCGCTCCAACTGGGTGCTGACTATGTAATGCACAGCGCCACCAAATACCTGGGCGGCCACTCCGATTTGCTTGCCGGGCTTGTGGTAGTAAAGGATGCAAAACTGGCTGAGGAAATAAAGTTTATTCAGAATTCATCGGGAGGTGTGCTGGGGCCTCAGGATTGTTTTCTGGTGATCAGGGGCATAGAAACCCTGGCACTCAGGGTTGAGCGGCAATGCGAAAATGCTGCCAAGGTTGTCGCTTTCCTGGCATCGCATCCAGCTGTTGATCATGTAAATTACCCCGGATTGCCATCGCATAAAAACCATGAAATTGCCAAAGTCCAGCAAAATGGGTTGTTCGGAGGTATGATTTCATTCGCCTTAAAAAATGATACGGAGGATGCTGCTCTTTCCGTGGTTACTTCTACCAAATATTTTAAACTGGCCGAAAGCCTGGGCGGGGTAAAAAGCCTGCTCTGTCATCCTTCGCAAATGACGCATAAATCGGTACCCCGCGAAAAGCGACTGGCTTCGGGCATAAACGACTCCCTGATCCGGCTATCGTGTGGTATTGAAGATGCCGATGACCTTATTCACGATCTGGAGCAAGCCCTGCAAAATGCAAAAGGATAATAGTTACAGGTTTCGGATTTGCGATTTGCGATTTACGATTTACGATTGGGATTATATCTTCCGGCTCCGGTCTTCAGTCTTCTGTCTCCGGTCTTCGGTCTCCGGTCTTCGGTCTTCCGACTCCCGTCCTCCAACCATCACAAAAAAAACAAAAATTAAACTAATTATATCATGACTTACGACAAAAAACTTATTATCG
>CAYNVK010000499.1:0-2936 GCA_964400395.1 uncultured Lentimicrobiaceae bacterium
CAATAACATCTATTGTTGTTGTTTGCGGTGTTGGTGTTGTATTACTATGTGTTGTCCAATTATTCGAACTGGTTCCAGGAGCACCATTGCCTCCAATATATGCCGGCGTAGCATAATTAAAATCTTCATACAGGATCTGTGCCCACCCTGCCGAACTTAACCCGACAAGCAGAATCACAATCACAAGTTTTTTAAAAAGTAAAAGTTTTTTCATAAAGTTTAGATTTAAATGGTTTTCAATTTGACGACACAAATATTACATATTTTTTTGGATTGATGATACGATTATACATTATTATTATGTTAGAATTTTGGCACAAAAAAAAAGAGACTGTATCTCAATGAAATACAGCCTCTTGAAAATATATAGAGATTGATTATTTTACTTCCTCAAAATCTACATCGGTTACTTCTTGGTCGGGCGATTTACCGGGCTCGGGTCCTGGCTGGTCCTGCGGGCCTGCTCCTGGCTGGCCTTGCTGCTGGGTTGCCTTGTAAATTTCCTCACTTGCGGCCTGCCATACATTGTTCAGTTCAGCCATCGCAGCATCAATACCAGCTATGTCGCGGTTTTTATGCGCATCGCGAAGTTTGTTGAGTGCCTGCTCAATGGGCTCTTTCTTATCAGCAGGAAGTTTATCGCCATATTCCTTCAATTGGCGCTCCGTTTGGAAGATCAGCGAATCGGCCTGGTTAATCTTTTCGATTTCTTCTTTGGCTTTGCGGTCGGCATCGGCATTGGCTTCTGCTTCTTCTTTCATCCGCTTTATTTCGGCATCAGTAAGTCCGGAGGATGCTTCAATACGGATTTGCTGCGATTTGCCTGTACCTTTATCTTTAGCCGAAACATGCAGTATACCGTTGGCATCAATATCGAAAGTTACTTCAATTTGCGGAATTCCGCGTTGTGCCGGTGGAATGCCATCGAGGTGGAAACGGCCTAAGCTCTTGTTACCCGAAGCCATGGGGCGCTCTCCCTGCAGGATATGGATTTCAACCGAAGGCTGGTTATCCGAAGCCGTGCTGAAAGTTTCCGATTTACGGGTAGGTATGGTTGTGTTCGATTCAATAAGCCTGGTCATAACTCCACCCAGGGTTTCAATACCTAACGAAAGCGGTGTAACGTCGAGCAGCAGTACATCTTTTACTTCGCCTGACAAAACGCCACCCTGAATTGCAGCTCCAATAGCTACAACTTCATCGGGGTTCACGCCCTTCGAAGGGGTCTTGCCGAAGAAATCTTCAACTGCCTTCTGTATCACAGGCACACGGGTCGATCCACCAACCAGGATTACTTCGTCGATATCGGCATTGGTGAGGCCTGCATCGCGCATTGCGTTGCGGCAAGGCTCAATGGTAGCACGCACCAGGTCATCGATCAGTTGCTCAAATTTTGCCCTGGTCAGGGTGCGTACAAGGTGCTTTGGCATGCCATCAACAGGCATAATGTAAGGCAGGTTTATTTCGGTTGACGATGAACTTGAAAGTTCAATCTTGGCTTTTTCAGCAGCTTCTTTCAGACGTTGCATTGCCATAGCATCTTTATGGAGGTCAATGCCTTCATCTTTCTTAAATTCTTCAGCCAGCCAGTCGATAATGCGGTGGTCAAAGTCATCGCCACCCAGATGTGTATTACCATTGGTCGATTTTACTTCAAATACACCTTCACCCAGTTCGAGGATGGAAATATCGAAAGTTCCGCCACCAAGGTCGTAAACAGCAACTTTAACATCCTTATGTTTTTTATCGAGTCCGTAAGCCAGTGCAGCGGCTGTAGGCTCATTAATAATACGGCGAACATTCAGTCCGGCAATTTCACCGGCTTCTTTGGTAGCCTGGCGCTGTGAGTCACTGAAATAGGCAGGAACTGTGATAACGGCTTCACTCACCGTAGTACCCAGGTAATCTTCGGCAGTTTTTTTCATTTTTTGCAAAATGATGGCTGAAATTTCCTGTGGGGTGAATGTGCGTTCGTCAATTTTTACACGGGGTGTATTGTTGTCACCTTTCACAACCGGAAACGGCATACGTTTAATTTCATTCGTTACGCGGTCGTAAGTTTCGCCCATAAACCTTTTTATTGACGAAATAGTTTTGGTTGGATTGGTGATTGACTGCCTTTTGGCAGGGTCACCAACTTTACGTTCACCATTGTCGGTAAATGCAACAATCGAAGGGGTTGTTCTTTTGCCTTCACTGTTAGGGATTACTACAGGTTCGTTACCTTCCATTACAGAAACGCACGAGTTTGTAGTTCCAAGATCGATACCAATTATTTTTCCCATTATATGTTAGTTTTTCAGTTATTTCAAATTTTTTGTGATACCAGCTTCTTTTCAATCATTATGCCATTGCCGGTTATTAAGTGCTTTTCGATAAAACTATTCAGCAAAATATTTATCATTGGTTTCTGCCATAAGAGTGTAATCTGTTGTTAAATAGTGTTTTAAAATCCAGTTAATTTCATTGTTTACTGTTGAAGTTCATTAATCATGATGAATGTCAGATTGCTTTGACTTGCTGACAAAACGGCAGAAAGGGATATGCCTTTCCCCAAATTTGCGACCTTATCAATGCTTTTATACATTGAAAGATATGCAGGCAAATTGAATTAATTCAGATACACCTGCCAGCATCCTGAGTGTTCAATGGTATTTCTTTGTAATTTTGCAATTAAACTATGAGTCGGTACTTTAAAACCAGTGTTGATTTCAATAGTAAAGTTTTTAAAAACCATTATCATGATAGCAAAGTCGGGAAATGTATCAAAGATCACTACGCATGTGCTTCAGGAGATGAAGCTAAAGGGCGAAAAAATCTCCATGTTAACAGGATATGATTTTTCCATGGCCCGTTTGCTTGACAAAGCCGGCATCGATATGATTCTGGTTGGAGACTCTGCTTCAAATGTAATGGCTAGATACAGCAGTACACTT
>CAYNVK010000500.1:0-2936 GCA_964400395.1 uncultured Lentimicrobiaceae bacterium
AACAAACTCCGACCTCATACATTATGGCATTGAACACGGGCTTGTAGAATAAAATTTCCTGAGTCAATCTCCGTCAGGATTCTGCAATTCAAGCCTTATCGGCTAAAGCCCGGTCGAAAATGGCTACATGCTGTCAGCCATAAAGGTTTGGGTGTACCCTGAAATGTGAATTCAATACTTAATTTGCCTGAAATCTACAGTAACTTTATCCTACCTTTTAAAAGCCCCGAATTTCGTCAGAAATAAATACTTCCATTACCATCCCACTTCTTTGTAGGCCTTTCGACTACAGCATTTAAAGGAAAATAATTACAAAAAAAGGGCGTCTTCCTCTATAGTTGTATATGTATTGTCCGGCTATTTTTGTACTATTCTTTTTCAGACCTGGCAAAAAGCATGTTAAAACTCCTTGAAATATTAAAAACTGAGAACCTGCCGACTGAATCAAAACTAATTGAATATCTGTAACACTCAATATCCGTTGAAAACCTTGAACCATATACCAGGAGCAAGACGTTCAGCCACTGAATCACCAGGGAAACGCATATTAAATATTGCCTCACCCAAAACAAGTTACCCTATTTTTATGTTATGAGAAACAGCATGTCCCATAGCGCGAAGTTCGAACAACTGCATAAGAATCAGAAATATACTCAAACGCAAAATGTATCGAAGCAAGCAAGCACCATTAACTTGTATGACAATTCTAACGCTATGCCACCACTAAAAGGAAACAAAAAGAAAGTTTCAGCCAGGATCAGAACCATGCAGTCAGAACACTTTTACAAGGAACTGAATATTCCATCATTTGAAGGACGCCCCTGGGACGAAGAACTTTATATTACCCGCATTGCCACGCTCAGCATGATGGAAGATGCAGTGGAAGCAAGAATATCTCTCGAAAATACCAACAAAAAATTACTCGAAGAAATTGCGGAGCGTACCCGTTCCGAAAAAATTACCCAGGTGCTTTATGCAATATCCAATGCAGCCCAAACAGCCATTGATGTTGAAGAACTCATCGGAATTATAAGGCACGAGCTCGGTACCCTTATTGATACAACCAATTTTTATGTAGCTTTTTACGATGCAGAAACAGGTTTGCTCTCGGCTTCAAGCGCCAGCGATGAGCGGGATTTTTTCGAATCATGGCCGGCTGAAAAATCGTTGACCGGAATTGTAATCCGCGAAAACAAATCGAGGCTTTTCACCGGCAACGATATCCTCGAAATGAACCGCGATGGCATTATCGATATTATCGGAAGTCTGCCACAGGTTTGGATGGGTGTTCCGCTGCTTGTTGATGGAACTGCAGGTGGTGCGTTTGTAATACAGAATTACCACGATGCAAATGCGTATACCGCCAGGGACCTGGATATGCTTGAATTCATTTCGAACCAGATCAGCATCTCCATACAACGAAAAAGAAACGTACAGCACCTGGAAGCCGCCCTGCTGAAAGCCGAAGAGAATGATCGCCTCAAAACAGCATTCCTGCACAATATCTCGCACGAGATACGCACTCCCATGAATGCGATAATCGGCTTTTCAGGATTTTTAAACGATCCCGATCTGAAAGCGGGCGAAATGCAGGAATACACCGAAATAATCTGCAATGCCACGCATCAGCTGCTTTCTATCATTGAGGATATCATCAACATTTCGACGCTCGAAGCCGGGCAGGAAATACTCATTCATAAAGAGACTAACCTGAATGCCTTGCTAAGTGCCCTGAATAAACAATTTCAGGCAAAAATAATTCATCCGGAAGTTGAACTACTGATTAACAGCTCATTATCCGATCAGGCCGCACATGTTACCACCGACGAAACCAAACTGTTGCAAATCATGACCAACCTGTTGAACAATGCCTGCAAGTTTACCAGGAAAGGTAAAGTAAGCATGGATGTTCAAGTTAAAAACAATTGCCTTGAGTTTCGTGTGCAGGACACAGGCATTGGCATCGACAAAAGTATGCAACAGGCCATTTTTGAACGCTTCAGGCAGGCCGATGGCAATATTGCCCGCGAATTTGGGGGCACAGGACTGGGCTTATCGATTTCGAAAGCATACGTTGAATTACTGGGCGGTAAAATATGGGTTGACGCTGAACCAGGAAAGGGCTCAACCTTCTTTTTTACCATTCCATATGTGCATGTAAATACAGCCCTGGAAGCGCAGGAACAAAAAACAGAGGTCGAAATGCTTGCGCCCGATCAACAAAAAACCATCCTGATTGCCGAAGACGAAAAATTCAACTACATGCTGATCAGCGAAATGTTTAAAGGCATGAATACCAAACTCATTTGGGCCAAAAACGGGTGGGAAGTACTGCAAGCCTGTCATACCGGCGAAAAAATTGACCTGGTACTTATGGATATGAAAATGCCGGTTATGGATGGGTTTGAAGCCACCCAGATGCTCAGGGGATTTTACCCGGAAATTCCGATTGTAGCCCAGACAGCCTACGCCAGCGAAAAGGAAAAGCAACGTATACTCGAATGCGGATGCAACGAAATGATAACCAAACCTTTTGATGTAAACCAGTTCAAGTCAATCGTTAACAAATATTTATCGCTCAACAACAACTAAACTCATTTAAAAGGGTGCCTGGCCCATCAGTTTATAAACTGAGCCACGCAACCTAAAAAAAACACAACTCACATTCACTAAGCAAATTACTCGTAACACTATGAATTTCCCATTAGTAGCAGTTCTCATTGCAATTTTGCTGGTAATAACATTCGGTGGTAAACTATTTGCTAAGTTTTTTAAAAGATGACATTTTCTATCTGAGATAAAAAAGTAAACGTTACACCTGTTTGCCAAAAAAGGTTATCCCGGCTTTTTACAACCGGGTTTTAGAAACTGTCTAAATTTCAAAATCAACTAGTTTTAGTGGATTTCAGCTTGTTCATCTGTCAGGCTGAGCTAAG
>CAYNVK010000501.1:0-2934 GCA_964400395.1 uncultured Lentimicrobiaceae bacterium
CAGCAAGTACGAAACCTTTAGCATGATGTCGTTACGGGGGTGTATATCCCTCATATCGTTGATGTAAGCACCAAATGAATCTTTGGCATTCTCCTGTATATCGGTTCGCCCCTGCGACCAAACCAGGTAAAGGGATGAGCCCGTTTTATACTCCCATCGCAACACCATATTCGACCTGAATTGCAGGAAGTGGAAATCGGGTTTGTAAAATCCGTAATCTGTCTCGCCGTCGTGGTTTTCATCAATCAGGTATGCATTCCAGGCATCACTGTACGAAATCTCCTCATCCGAAAATGTGCTGAACCTATCAGTGTACGCATCGGCACGGGGATCGGTAATTCGTTTGGATTCATCATATTTACCAACAAAAATATATGGCTGTGCATAATATTGCAGGGATAGCTCGGGTGTAAAGCTCACGTTAACCCGAACGGAAAGATCAAAAACTTCGCGTCGAAGGCTGGCCATAATGTAGCGCGGATCGTTGTTATAGTATGTTTGATCGACATACTGCAGTTCGTTGAACGCTTTTGTGTACTGGGGAATCAGCGAGATAAAAAGTGTGTTCAGCGGCTTATAGGTCATTTCGAGGGCATACTTGTGGCTGTAATAATATTGCTGCTGCCCGTAATAATGCGAGGTTGTGAACCTGAGCACCAGTTTCTGCCTGCTGTCAGTTTCGGCATAAGCGCTGAAATTGGTAACCGGTGGAAGTAATAAAGCCGGTCCGCCCCATAGTTCGCCACGAGCCAGTGTACTGCCCGCATAATTAAACCCTACGCCGGAAGTATAATAGTTTTTAAACTGTCCGTTTGCATTCAGATCGATGCCTTTGTTAATATTATCGCCGCCAAAATCCCAGGTATAATACTCGGTAAAATTGGCCGAAGCCCACCTGAAAACGCTGAAAGGCTTAAATTTACGGTAGCGCATCCAGAACAACTGCTGTATTTCGTCGGCCTGCCTCAGGTAGCCAGCATCGTTAAATTCGAGCCCGGGCGACCGGAAGGTAAGATAAGTCATATACTGCCAGTTACCTGTGCCGGTTTTCCCGAATTCGGCCGTTCCGCCATACCCGCTGAGCGAGGTCCGGGTTGGATCATACGTTACATGATCGTTGTCGGGGCGCTGGTAATAGCGCACCGGCGAACGCTGCAGGGTTGTAATGGCTGTTTCACTTCCATAAATGCCCGAAAACATGGCCCGGCCCGACAGGTAATAGGTTTTATTTTTCCAGAAATGAATAGCATTCAGTCCTCCGGTATACGCTGCATCAGCCAGGAACTCGAGCTGGGGTTCTTTTATCGATCGGTTGGTTGCCGTAAATATGCCTCCAACGGTAGTGGTTCCTTTGTTGAAATCCTGCGACAACCGGGCAATCAGGTAATTGGTAAGCGGCTCAACGCCAAGGTCATGTCGATATCCGGCTGAATCGATGGTTGCTTTTTCGTTTCGGGTAACCGACTCAATGATGCCGATGGAAAGTCCTTTTTTGGTTTTGCCGGATAGTTTAAACGAACCCAGAATAGCCGTTTGTTCCGGTGCTGAAACATAAATTCCTGAATCGGCGTTAATTTTATACTGCGGGGCCCGCCCGATGCGACGCGAGTAAAATGGCATATTCATATTATTATCACTGTCAGCCCCGGTAAGCTTAAATGTGAAAATATTTTTGCCTTCAATAAAAAATGGCCTTTTCTCGGGATAAAATGTTTCGAAGGCCGTTAGATTAACTACAGCCGGATCGGCTTCAACCTGCCCGAAATCAGGATTTATAGTGAAATTAAGCGTTAGGTCGTTGGTTACCGATACTTTACCATCAATACCTGCGGTGGCTTTATATTTTTGCCCGGTTTGGAATGGATTGCCTTCTTCTTTTTTATCGTAAGTTGCTTTGGTGTAGGCATAAGGCAGCAATTCGATGTCGCGGCGGGGCTTGATGCCGCCAAGTCCCTGCAAATCGCCATACAGGCTTACGAGCCCCGGTGCCGTTATTGGAATAGGCTGCCAGAATGAAAGCTCCTGCTTCCGATATATATACCTGAAAATATTAATGCCCCAGTTATGCTGATCGAGTTTGGCAAAACGAAGCTGCGACAGCGGGATACGCATTTCGGCGGTCCATCCCAGCGCATCGATACCGGCGGCTGCAAAATACAAAGCATCCCAGCTGGGATCGTTTACATTATCGTTTACCAGCATAAAATCGAACTTCACCCCTGCCGATGTAATACCAAAAGTAAAAGCAGTCTGTTTATCGGCATAACTGTCGATGGATACGGCCAGCCAGTCGCCATCTTCCTTATCGCGGCGCGAAAGCCTGCTTACAATTTCGCCAGGTACTGAATCGAGCGCACGGATCAGCACATACAGGTTGTTATCGTCGAAAAGCACCTTGTATTTTGTGAGTTGCGAGGGCGGGGCTCCGTCGTTAGGCTCGCGCTGAATAAAATCGCCAGCCCAGTCGACTGCATCCCAGGCCTTTTCATCCATCATTCCATCAATAACGGGCACTTTACCTTGTAGTTTTTGGGTGTGGTACGATTTCGTCTGGGCTTTTAGGGTAGCTGAGCTAAAAATAGTGAATACCAGGATAGCGTAAAGGCAGATATGTTTCATAGATAAAATGATTCCTGGCCCTGCACGAACAGGACAAGTTAAAGATGGTTAAAGTGGTTGGTTTGCAAACTTTATCCAAAAATTGCAAAAAGGTCATACTTTTTTCGGAATTATTTTAAAAAAAACATCCCGGTCATTAAAAATAAAAACCTTTTATAATATGTATTTCAATCGTTTAAATAAAATCTTTTTACCCTGTGCCTACGATTACGGATTCGGGTCAGAGCAAATATACCATAAATTACATGCTGCACTATACTCAGATCGAACAGATATTTTTAAAATCAACGGAAGAAAATAAATTGCAACAGATTT
>CAYNVK010000502.1:0-2932 GCA_964400395.1 uncultured Lentimicrobiaceae bacterium
ACTTTCGAAAATATTAAACAACTTTTACGACGAGAAAGGTTTATTGATAAATAGTTTATTTAAAACAAATGAACAAATTTGTTCTTTCATAGCAGGTGTTTATTATAGAGATGGCAAAAAAATAGATACGTTGATTTATAAAATTCAACTGTATAATTCACCAAAAAATCAGAATTGCTATGAACTACTTAAACAAATAGGTTGTAATAGAATATTTTTTCAATATTCGAGAGGTTTTCCCTCAGTATATATACTATATTTCAAGCCGACCAAAGAATTAGACAATTATTTATATTCTATTGAAGAAGAAAATAAAGAACTAAATAAATGGTTGTATCAAACTAAATATAAAATCTTTAAAGACTATATATCAAAAGAAGAATGGGAAAAAGAAATTATTGAATCTAACAGTAAAGAGTTAATAATAATAAAAAATGCTTTTAATCTTTGAAATGCCTGCCACTAATAACTAAGGCTTCGTGTGGCGTAGCCTAACATGAAGCCGTGTTGCACGAAATCGCGCCCCGCCGTGCTTTTCTAAGCGTTGTTTATTATGGAGATTCAATTAATCAGAGGCATTAAATTGTTTAATAATTCAGACGTATTTTTATACTGAAAAGGTCAATTTATTCAAAAAAGCGGATACGAATTTCTTTTGAGTATTTATTTAAATGCTTTATAGTAAAGGGTATGCAATACGATGCCCTGCCCTTTTGCGGAGCAATTTAAGCATTGAATGATTTTTGTACTTCAGGTATTACAGATAGTTGCCTTGCTGAAGGAGGAGGCCGCCCGGCTATAAGCACTTCAACGGTTATCATCATTCCTTTTCCGCACCTTGGGCACAGATCGGGATCATAACCCAGGTACTGACGGCAGAGCTCTTTCCAGTGTTTTTTTGGTTTTTGAAGTGCAGGTTTCAGTCCAAAGGCTGTTTGCAGGTTTCGCAACTCCGGCCGTCGGCTGGTGGACAGCAATCCGAAATGCCTGATCCGTACAAACCGTCGGGGTAGAATGTGTTGACAGAACCTTCGTAAAAACTCTGTTCCCTTCAGAGTCATCACTTTTTCACGGTTATCGCGGTAATCGTGCCAGCGGAAAGTAACGCCACTTTCATCCACCTTTACCAGCCGGTGATTGCTGATAGCTACTTTGTGGGTATATCGTCCCAGGTATTCAATTACCTGCTCAGGCCCGGCAAAAGGTTCTTTGGCATACACTACCCAGTTTGTTCTGCGTAACTGCCTGATAAAATGCTGCGGCTGCGGCAGTTGTTTTTGTAAGCCGCTGATAAATTTACCCCGGAACACGGCCGAGAGGTTTTGGACCCTGAACAGGAACACCTTGCCGTTGGCCGAAGTATTTACCTGCTTCCACACACCGCGGTAGTTGATACCACCACCCGGAACGACGCAGTGCAAATGCGGATGCAGGCTCAGGTTCTGCCCCCAGGTATGCAGTACGGCCACCATCCCGGTTTCGGCATGTAGTTTTGTGAACGAGAACTGTGCAATCGTTTCCCATACGCTGCTGAACAACAGTTTATACATAAGTACCGGCTGATGGAGAAACAACTCGTTCAGTGTATCGGGTACGGTGAATACCACATGAAAGTAAGGAACCGGAAGCAAATCCTGTTTACGTCCTTCTATCCAGGCTTCGCGCCGGGTGTTCTGGCATTTGGGACAATGGCGGTTACGGCAGGAGTTATAACTGATGCGGATATGTCCGCATTGATCGCATTTATCGACATGTCCGCCCATGGACGATGTACGGCAACGCAGCAAGGCACCCAGGGTACGTTGTACATAACTGTTGGGTGCATGCTTCTGGTCAAACTCTTTCCCGAACCGATCGATTACCTGTGCCAGTTCGAAGGCGGGTTTCAAGCCTTGGCATACAACCTGTCGAATGGGCTGAACAGGTTACTGCGGTTGGGTTTGGCTACATGCAGGTAAATGAGCGTGGTTTGAATGCGCTCATGGCCCAGCAGTTCCTTGATGGTGATAATATCCATTCCGAACTCCAGCAGATGCGTGGCATAGCTGTGGCGTAAGGTATGCAGGGTGATGCCTTTCTGTAGTTTACATTTCTTGACCGCTTCGCGCAAAGCCCATTGCATGCCACGTACACTCAATGGAGAGCCAGGCGTATTGCCGTTGAATAAATACTCTACCGGTTGACAGGCATAATAATACTTGCGTAGTCCTTCCAAAATCAGGGGCGAGAGGGGTACATACCGGTCCTTGTTGTACTTGCTTTGACGGATATGGATCATCATCCGCCCCGAGTCAATATCGCACAGGTGCAGGCGGCTTACTTCACGGGCCCTCAAGCCTGCAGAATACATCAATGCCAGTAAAACCCTGTGCTTTAATAGTTCGGGAGCTGCAAACAAAGCCCTGCATTCCTGGTAATTGAGCACCACGGGAAGTTTGCCGGTATGCCTGATCTGTGGCAGCTTAACAGCTTTTTCATTCATGCCCAGCAAACGGTAACAATAGCGAAGTCCATAAACAGTAAATTTGAAATCGCTCAGCGAAGGTGATTTGCTTTGCCGGGCTAAATTGGCCAGGTAACGGTTAAGTTCTTTCTCGCTGATGTGTTGAGGCAGTTTGCCGAAATGAAGGCTTAAATGTGCCAGTTTACGCGCATAGTTAACAAGTGTGCTGGGCGAATGGCCCGAAAGGCGGACTTTATCGTCCAGTTGCTGGTACAAAGATCTGAAGCCATGAATTTGGTGAATGGCTTGTTCAACGATGGTAAATGATTTTTTACGTAATTTTGGTTGTGTTTCCATAATTTAAGATGTTTTGGTAAAGCTTTAAATTACGAAATCTGCTACTATCCCGCCCCTTTTCGGGGCGGGATTTAGTGCAACAAACGTAGCTGTTGCACAACCCTTCCAAAAGTTTGAAAAATAAAAGCTAAG
>CAYNVK010000503.1:0-2932 GCA_964400395.1 uncultured Lentimicrobiaceae bacterium
CCATCGGCGCTGGTGATGGTGATTGAACTGACCAGGGTTACCTGGTTGGTAATAATAATTTCGAAGGACCCGGTAACACCTGAACCATCGGTTGCGGTTGCAGTTGCGGTTACATTTCCATTGCTAATCGCAGTAACCAGTCCGGCCGGGCTGATGCTTGCCTCTCCGCTGACATTGGTTACCGACCAGGTAACGGTTTTATTTGTTGCTGTTTCGGGCAGCACAGTAGCGCTGAGCTGAAGCGAGCCTTTATCGGTCGATATTGTATTGGACCCACCGGTGCCGGTGATGGTAATTGAACTGACCAGGGTCACCTGGTTAGTAATGATAATTTCAAGCGAGCCAAATACACCCGAACCATCAGTTGCGGTTGCAGTTGCGGTTACAGTACCGTTTTTAATCGCTGTAAGCAATCCATCATGGCTGATAGTTGCCTCGCCGCTTCCGTTGGTTACCGACCAGGTAACGGTTTTATTGGTAGCTGTTTCGGGCAGCACTGTTGCGGTTAGCTGAAGCGTGCCTTTTTCTGTTGAAATCGTATTCGCCTCCCCGGAGATAATTATCTCACTGACTTTTAAATCTGCATAAATCCTTGCGCCCACCTGCCAGGTTCCGTTTTGAATGGTTGTTTCGGGCGATATTCCGGGTATCCAGCCGGCACGAACAGATAAGCCTTCCTGCCATTCCTCTCCCAGGTTTTTTCCAAAGTCAAGTCGCTTTGCAGGTACAAGATCTAAGGTATTGGTGAAACCGGGATCAACTATCACCGAATGGGTATCATATCCAAGTGCCTTCCACTGAGCCCAGGTTATATTTACTCCATCAACCATAAATATAGGTTCACCTTCGGTACACCAATACAAATTATAATCACATTCAAAATCTACAAAGCTCCCAGATTCAATTTTAATCATTGGAAATTGGCTCGTAGAATAAAAAATATTGTTGAATATTCTTGCTCCGGTAGATGGGGTTTCAATAGCCCTATCCATATTTGCACTGATAAATACAAAATACCATCCACTTTTATTATCATTATAAAAGGTGTTATTGTAAACCTTTACCCCATTAATGCCTTTCATCCTAACTGCAAACTTTCCGTTTCTGCATATATTGTAAGCGCATCCACCTAAAGTAAATGTCATATTATAGCCTTCATCTGTTCCTGATTTAAAAATAATGCCATAAGGAGCCCCGGAAAGATAATTGAATCTTACATCGGTATTAATATTGTAGCCTGTAAATAATCCATGCGTAATAACAATAGGCGAATCAGCACCTTTCCACTGAAACCTGTTTCCGGTTATTATGGCACTATCCAGGTTATTATTTGTGGCTGTCGGGGTTTCATCACCGGCACATAATATGTATCCAACTGTATTTACAGAAGTAATACCGTTGTTTTTATACGTCAATTTGGTAGGTATTGAACGAGGAATGTTATCACCCAGCCATGTTCCTGTTTCAGTGCTATTTATGATGACCCCTTCCCGGATAAGAGTACTTTGGCCTCTTAGGATAAGAGCACATGATAACAGAAACAAAAAGGTAATTAGTATTTTTTTCATACATTATTTGTAGCCTTACAAATTAACGAAACCAACTACAAAATTTGTTATCGCTATTATTGCTCTTCAGTAAAATCCTCTCTGTAGTTCAGCCTATGATACAGACTTTGATTATGGCTTCATAATCTTAATTGCTTTTGCATGGGTGTCCTTTAATAAGAACACCGAATATATTCCGGAGGGCACTTTTGAAATATCAAAAGTAGCGCCTTCGCTGGAAAGTGTTTTCTTAGCAATCAGAACACCCTGCAAACTATATAAACTTGCTTTACAGGCAACAAAACTTAAATCATTCAATTTCAGTTTTAATTCATCTGCCGTGATGGCAATAGATACCGGGTTTTCACTTTGGGGCTTTTCGTCATCCTTTCCCAGTGACGTTTGGTTTGATATGGTGATTTGCAATGAGCTTTGTATGCCTGTGCCATCATTTGCAGTTACCATCACGGTAACAAAACCATTTTTCTGAGCTGTAACAAGTCCCGACTGGCTGATTGTTGCCTGCCCTGTGCCATCAACAACGGACCAGATAACCGATTGAACAGATGCATTTGTAGGCAGAACTGAAGCTGTTAGCTGAAGCGTTCCTTTATCAATATTTATGGAAGTTCCACCATTTATTTTAATGGAATTTACAGGAGTGATGGCTGAGGCATATACACGAGCACCCACTTGCCAGGTCCCATTCTGATTTGTTGTAACTGGTGAAATACCAGGAATCCAACTTGCAGTAGTAGAAAGACCTGTTTGCCATTCAGTATCAAGCTTCTTACCGTGATTTATTCTTGCAGATGGAACCAGGTTTGTAATATCAATAAAATGTGGATCTATAATTACTGAATGTGAGTCATACCCTAGAGCTCGCCATTGGGCCCAGGTTCTAACTATCCCATCAACCATAAATGTTGGCTCTCCTGCTGAACACCAATAAAGGTTATAGTCACATTCAAAATCCATAAAACTACCTGACTCAATTTTAATCATTGGGAATTGGCTAGTAGAATAAAATATATTGTTGAAAACTCTCGCGCCAGTTGAAGGGGATGTAATAGCACGATCCATATTGCCACTTATAAACACAAAATACCAACCACTATCGTTATCATTATAAAAAGTATTGTTAAATACTTTTACTCCATTTATACCTTTCATCCTGACAGCAAACTTGCCGTTCCTACAAATATTATACGCACATCCACCCGAAGTAAATGTCATATTTGTTCCTTCATCAGTTCCTGACTTAAAAATAATACCATAAGGGGCCGCGGAAAGATAATTGAATTTAACAATGGTGTTAATATTGTAACCCGTAAACAATCCATGCGTAATTATTGATTCCGAAGAAGTACCCTTCCACTCGAACC
>CAYNVK010000504.1:0-2910 GCA_964400395.1 uncultured Lentimicrobiaceae bacterium
ATCAGTTCGCTGCTTACTTCTGAGAAATTATTAACGAAGTTGAGCGGATTTTGTATTTCGTGGGCAATACCAGCGGTGAGTTCGCCTAGGGACGCCATTTTTTCGGACTGGATAAGCTGGGCCTGAGCTGCCTGTAATTCCGAAAGTGTGTTTTCAACTTTTTTCTTCTGGTTTTCTACTTCTACATTTTTCTCCTGCAATTGTCGGGTCCGTTCATCCACACGACTTTCGAGCTCATCGTAGAGTCGGGCATTTTCGAGAGAAACGGCTATCTGGCCTGAAAGCAATTGCACCAATTCTAACCGTTCGCGGTTAAATGCGCCGGAGGTAAGGTTGTTTTCGAGGTATAAAATTGCAGCAAGCCCCTGGTTTTTCACCACTGGCATGCAAAGTACAGATAGTGTTTTTTGCTGCTGAAAATACAGTTCGCTTCCCCAGTGGGTATCATGGGTCGCATCTGCCAACACTTCGGGTGCCAGGTTGCGCCAAACGGCGCGAAGCAGCGAAACCGGGTGCGTAGTATCATTTACCGGCGACTGCATAAACATTACGGCCTCCTTTCCATTCTTGCGGGCAACCAGTTGAAGTCCTGAAGCACCGGGCAGCAGGATTTGTGCGGTTTGTGCTCCCGCGTTTTCAATCAGAATAGTGGTTAGCTTTTCGAGCAAACTCTCCCATCGGATTTCTCCAGCTATACTGTTTGAGGCTCGTAAAAGGCTGAGAATGTTCACATCATACCCTAAACGCTTATCCACCTTTTTTAATACTTGTAACCCGGGATACAAAATTTCGAGTTGGGAACAGCGCGCAAAAGCACCCCATTTAAAATACAGTTGCCAGTTGGTCAGCATCAGTGGCATCAAATCCGTATCGGGCTGTATTTCGGCAAGCAGCTCCGCTTTCTCTTCACAGGCAATAGCTTCGGCATATAAAACGTCATGCTTCCTGGCGTAAAAAACAGCCTGCTCAAGCTGATACAAAGCAGATGCATACTTTCCATCGGCCCGGCCTATTATGGCTTCGAGTATATGATGCCACACTGCATAATTAAAAGGAGCCTCATGCGCCCACGACCTGATATAACGGCGTGCCGCACGCATATGCCGGTTCGGCCGTTTGCCTGATTTATAGGCTC
Organism: uncultured Lentimicrobiaceae bacterium; assembly: GCA_964400395.1. Lineage (GTDB taxonomy): Bacteria > Bacteroidota > Bacteroidia > Bacteroidales > UBA4417 > UBA4417. The sequence goes on from CAYNVK010000504.1 coordinate 1,136, forward strand.
TTATTGTCTGAAAAATGATAGCCTGCAGCAGGCTTACCGAACTATATCCAACCGGTGATATTTGCGAAAGCAATCCGGGAAGTTGTTTTTCGGCATCCTGGTAGCGCTGAAAAATAATACCTTGTAATCCGCCTAAGCTACTGAGTATGGCCAGGTTTGTATGATAATTATTCTGCACGAAACCAGCCTGTTCCCTGCTGGTCGAAAACAGAGCGCCTTCCATCATACTTTCGGGTGGCAATTCCCCGCATGTATCATCGCAAAATTGCAGCACCATGCGCAGGTATGTTACCATCATATGCTGATGCTTGTCGGTGCAGGCAAGCAGGTGCTCCTGGGCATTCTGCCTGACTTGTTCGAGCGGAATACCGCTGAAAACCTTAAAAATATCGGATGTTGCCAGCGAATAAAATGCAATCTGTATCGCGCCCACATCGCGGCTGAGTGCGTAGTTTTCATCTAGGAGAGCGGCATTTTGGACCAAGGGGTAGTGCCAATGCCGGGTGAGTGTATAATGAATAAACCGGGTAGCCACGGCACCGCTTACATTCCCAAACCGCGAGTCGAGGTTTCGGGCCAGGATCATCATTTCTTCGGCTTTTTTAAAGTCGTGGCTGATGGACGAAAGGATGAAACCATACGAGGCAAAAACCTGTCCCATGGTATTGGAAAGCCCCATCTGAAAAGTGGAACGGATTTGCCAGGCGTTAACTTCGGTGAGCGATTTTGGTGCTGTAAAGAAAAAAGCCGAGCTGGTACTCTGCAGGATATCGACGATATACTGGGTGCGCTTGTCGTCAGCAACGGGCAGGTTTTCGATGAAAGCAACCGACTTGTTCCGCATCATCATTTTTAACCGCACCAAATAAAAGACAATCCTTAAAACACCTGGTTTTTCGGTAAAGAAAACGCCGAGCCGCCTCAGGCTTTTAATGGCATACCGAACGGCACCGGTGAAATCCTGCTGCATCATCAGCGCTTTGCATTCAATCAGGTCAAGTTCGGCAACCTGCAGCACATTTTTGGTGGTTTCGAGTACGATCCGGCGTTGTTCCGCATACTCCCCGAACCGCATTGAAAACACCAGCATCGAAAGCTTCTTGCATTGCCAACGAAATAATTCGGGATGCACAAGGTTATTTTCACTCGCACCCAGGAGCAAATCGAAATAACGGAGTGCCGCATCGAAAGCGCCGGCAGCCTCTGCTTTCGCTGCACCTGTTTCGAGTAATGGCAAATAAATTGCAGGCAGCGGCTGCGGAATATTTTGCATATATCCGAGCAGCTTGTATAAAGCAGCATCCGATTGCTGATAAAATCCCTGTTTATAAAGATATTCGGTAATGAGCGAACAATATAGCTGTCTATCTTGCTCTTCGGAGTTATTTTGTATCAGTTGCAGCAGCTGGTGATTCGAAAACCTGTACTCGCCGGCTTCCGTTTCAGGTACAATAATTTCGAGCCTGTGCAGTAACCTGGCTGTTTGTGTTATATTGCCGACGGAAAATGATGGGAGTGCCGCTGAGAGCATATCCAAATTAAAACTTAAGCCTATGGTGGAAGCTGCATGCAAAAAGCTTTTGGCATCAACCGGTAAAAGCAAAATTTTTCGGTGCAAATAAGCAACCATATTCTCGGTAATGTCGAGCGCGGCAAAACTTCGCTGGTTTACAGTCCATATTTTTTTGCAAGCATCGGGCAACAGGCAGCCAGACGAAGACGCAGTTTCCATCAGTTGCCTGATAAAAAAGGGGACACCCCCGGTTTTACGAACC
>CAYNVK010000505.1:0-2899 GCA_964400395.1 uncultured Lentimicrobiaceae bacterium
CGGGATAGCTTTCGGTCCATTCGTCGCCGTAGGAAATACTCCAGAGCAGTTTGCCATCGAGCGAAAAAGCAAAAACATTTCCTTTCCCATTGCTGGCTCCTGCCGTATAAATGCGGCTGTGGGAAACCACGGCTGCCGAGGCATGCCCATCGCCCAGGTTATCGTAATGCCAAAGCAGGGTAGGGCCATTTGCCGGCCACGAGCGCAGCAAACCCTTTTCATCATAAATTCCGTTGCGGTCGTTTCCTCGCCATTGCGATGCTTCCTGGGCATAAATATAACCAGCCGAAAGCAGCGAAAATGTGAGCATTGCAAGAAAATATCTCATAAGGATGCCGGTTTAAAAATTTTGATAAAAATACGATTTAAACTTACAACTTGTAGACAGCCTCAGCGCTATCTGCCTGGCTCGTTTACTTTTGTTGACATATGCATGCAAATGCAACGCATAAAGATAATTGTGTATTTTTGAATTATATAAATTGCCTGTGAAGGGGGGAACAACTTCAACCCTTGAATGAACACTTTTAAGGCCGCAATTTGCGACCTTAAAGAAATTTGAATATTTTCACATTTAAATTAAGAATATGGAAAACGATAATCAAGCCAATGCAGTATCAATCCCGGATGAAGTGGTGATGAGCAAGATATACTTGATTCGTGGCCAGAAAGTGATGCTCGATGTTGATTTAGCTGAACTTTACGGAGTAGAAACCAAACGGCTTAAAGAACAAGTAAGACGTAACATAGAGCGTTTTCCTGAAGACTTTATGTTTGAATTAACAACAGAAGAATTTCAACAATTGAAAGCCCGGCCCGTGCGGACCAGACGTGGAGAACATTCGAAATACCCACCTTTTGCATTTACAGAACACGGGGTTTTAATGTTGTCGAGCGTATTAAACTCAGACAGGTCAATAAAAGTAAACATACAAGTTATGCGTATTTATGTTCGTATACGTGAAATGTTGATACTGAACAAAGACATAGTTCACCAGCTTGAAAACATCCAGAATAAACTTACAGGACATGACAACCAGTTAATGGTAATTTTTGAATATCTGAATCAATTTGAACAATCCAAACAACAGGAACTAGAACAAAGAGAACGTACCCTGATTGGTTATAAAACAGGGAAAGAATAACGGTTCCTGACCAGGTTTTCAGTAATATGCTGTAAAACATGATGAAAATGAGAGCATTCTTTCCCAGTAATGCTTCTCCCGGGTAAAATTTCCTGCCCAAACCGGTTTTTTAATTTTTACAGACCTTTGGATATATCCGCATTGATTTTTGGGATCGGATATTTGCCAAAAAACAAAGCCCAGGAATTTTCCTGGGCTTTGTTTTAAAAATTACCGAAAGTATTATCTCATTTTTTTGTACTCGTTTATCAACCCGTTTGTCGAAGCATCGAGCGTGGTAACTTCGGCATCGCCTTCGAGTTCGGGCAGTATAATGTTGGCCAGCTGTTTGCCCAGCTGAACGCCCCATTGGTCGAAACTGTAAACATTCCAGATGACACCTTGCACAAAGATTTTCTGCTCGTACATGGCTATAAGAGAGCCTAAGGTACGCGGAGTAAGTTTTTTGAACAGGAACGAGTTGGTAGGCCTGTTGCCTTCGAACACCATGAAAGGAAGAATTTCCTCAATTTCGGACTGGCTTTTTCCGGCGGCTTTCAGTTCGGCTTCAACCTGTGCGGCAGTTTTCCCCAACATCAGTGCACCGGTTTGTGCAAAGAAGTTTGCCAGTAATTTGGGATGGTGATCGCTGATAGGATTATGGCTGATGGCAGGTGCCATAAAATCGCAAGGAATCATTTTGGTTCCCTGGTGGATGAGCTGGTAAAAAGCATGCTGCCCGTTGGTTCCAGGCTCGCCCCAAAGGATGGGCCCGGTTTGATAAGTAACTTTTTTACCGTTGCGGTCGATGTATTTGCCGTTACTTTCCATATTCCCCTGCTGGAAATAGGCTGCAAAACGGTGCATGTACTGGTCGTATGGCAGAATGGCTTCGGTTTCGGCGCCGTAAAAATTATTATACCATATGCCGATGAGTGCCAGTATAACCGGGATGTTGGTTTCGAAATCAGCGGTTTCGAAATGTTTATCCATCGCGAAAGCACCTTCGAGCAATTCAACAAAATTATCGTAGCCAATGCCACAGGCTATTGATAGACCAATAGCCGACCAGAGTGAATAACGGCCGCCAACCCAATCCCAGAACTCGAACATGTTTCGGGTATCGATGCCAAATTTGGCTACCTCTTTTGCATTTGTGGAGAGGGCTACAAAATGATTTTTAACAAACTCAGGATTTTTTGCCTGTGCCAGGAACCAGCTCCGGGCCGATTCGGCATTGGTCATGGTTTCCTGGGTAGTGAATGTTTTGGAGGCAATAATGAAAAGGGTAGTTTCGGGGTTTACCAGTTTGAGTGTTTCGGCTATATGCGTGCCATCCACGTTGGAAACAAAGTGAAGGTTGATATTTTCTTTGCGGTAATGTTTCAGCGCTTCGGTAACCATTAACGGGCCGAGGTCGGAGCCCCCGATGCCTATATTTACGATATCGGAAATCGGTTTACCGGTGTAACCTTTCCAGGTGCCCGAAATTATGCTTTCCGAAAATATCTTCATTTGTTCAAGTACCCGGTTTACATCGGGCATTACATCTTTACCATCAACATACACCGGGGTGTTGGCGCGGTTGCGCAATGCGGTATGAAGCACCGGGCGGTTTTCGGTTTTATTAATACGTTCGCCTGCAAACTGGCTAACAATGGCATCTTTCAAACCACATTCACGGGCCAGTTGCAACAGGAGCCCGAAAGCCTTGTCGTCAATTATATTTTTCGAGAAATCGACCAGGATATCTTCGAATTTAACGGAGTATTTTT
>CAYNVK010000506.1:0-2891 GCA_964400395.1 uncultured Lentimicrobiaceae bacterium
GAACAACAAAGCAACAAGGGTTCAAAGCCTGCGGCGTTCAAAGGTTCATTTATTCTTTTATTCAGATGTTCTTTTATTCTATGGTTCAAGGCCTGCGGCGTTTGTGCTTCGCGTTCAAGGCCTTCGGCGTTCAAGGGTTCATTTATTCTTTTGTTCAGATGTTCATTTATTCTATGGTTCAATGCCTTCGGCGTTTGGGCTTCGCGTTCAATAGTTCAAATGGCCACATCAGCACATTTTCAAATTTTCACATTAACACATCAGCACATTAACACATCAGCACATTAACACATCAGCACATTTTCAAATTTTCAAATTTTCACATTAGCACATTAACACATTAGCACATCAGCACATCAGCACATTAGCACATTAATTCTCATCATTTCGTAAGCTCTTCAATTACATGGTTACTACGCTCTTCGTCGGTCTTGAAATTAGTTTTTAAAAAATCAGGAAAGAAAAAAAGCTTTAAAACCGCAAAAAGAATAATCAGCTTGATGATGATAATGGCCCACAATCGTTTACCCACAGTCATGCTTTTAAAGCCCTGGTAGTAAAACTGGTATATGTTCCTGAGTAAATGCATAAAAGGTTTCGGCATTGCAAACGCCAATGTGAGTCACAAATGTACCTGAAAATACGAATCGTACAGCTAAAACCTTTAGCAATAATTTCTAGTGACTGCACTGATGTCCTTCGCCCTGATGCGAGGCATGCTGGTGACAGCTTTCGCCGCTATCAGTAATCGCACCTGCGATAAAGCTTTTAACCACTTCCTGCGCATCGCCAGAGCAACCTCTGATTACTTCGATGCCCGAATTGTACAATACATTTATGGCGCCACCGCCGATTCCTCCGGCAAGCATTATGGTTACACCATCCGCTGCCAGCACTCCGGCTATATTCGACTTACAGCCACATCCCTGAACAGATGGAATTGTTTCGATTTTGGTAATTTCATTTTTTTCGGAAACCGTGTAAATACTATAAAATTCACAATGGCCAAAATGTTCGTCAACCTGGTTGGTACTTGTTACGGGAACTGCAATTTTCATTTTGAAGTAAGTTTATGGTTTATATTTTCTTTGCGATTACAATGTTTTGATCATTCATCAAAGCCCAGCAACGGGGCATGGTTATGTTTTCTGTCCTTAACAACAAGCGTGGTAAAATCCATGGAAAGGTTTCGGGTTAAAATGATGTCGTGGCCCATACAAATACCGATAATAAGTGTGATATCCACTTTTTCGGCATTCAGCTGCTGCGCCTGGCCTAATGGATTGCACGAAACCTTATGTATGCAGCTCGACGAATTTACTTCACTTTGTTTAAGCCCGCCAACGCTGCACGAAACGGCCGATACATCGAACCATTCGTCGGCTAGAAGCGTTTCAATCGCCCTTGCAAATTTTTCCATTCCATAACAATAGGCGATACCTATTTTCTGGTAGTTCATCAGCCTTGCAAATTCAATAACCTCCTGAACACGCGAAAGCGTTCCGGCCTTTCCGTTATCAACCAGCCGGGCAGCAGCCTGAACTATTGCTGATGTGTTTTGCGCATGATAACCATCAATTATTCCAGCTTTTTCAAAACTTTCGCGCGCACAGGACTCCTGGCTTTTGCGACATACTTTATCGCTACACGTCGTACAATTCATCTGCAATCATTTAAACTCACCAATTCTTTATTTCCAAACGAGTCACACCCCTTACACGGAATATGATTTTCGATACCTTCAATTAATTTGAAGCATTTTTTGCATTTATACCACTGTTTTTCAAATTCAACATTTCCACCTTCAATTTCAACAGCAAGGCACTCAACAAATGCTTTTGCAATTTTTTTCAACGCCCTGTTGTACACACGGGTAAAGGTGGGACGCGAAATGCCCATCATTTCAGCAGCAGCTTCCTGAGGCAGTTCCTGATAGTTAACCAGGTTGATGCTTTCGTATTCATCAAAATGAAGTTTTACAACATCAAGATCGCACAAGGGCATCCCAAATGGCTTAAAACCAGCCATCTTGGGAGGATTGAGAATTTTACGGTTCCTAATGGGTCTGGGCATGCGCTTTATGGGTTAGTTTGTTTCTTAAACCGGGTATCAACAGGTAAATAAACAATATTGCCGATAAAATTAAAATTCCTATGCCAATTATACAATACGGACCACAGTAAAAACTGTCGCCCAGGCCCATAAAGCAGGAAATACAACCCAGCGCTATCATCAATATATAATCGGCAAAAATGATGAAGGGCAGTATCAAAAAGGCTTTCAGAAAAATTTTATTTCTCATAGTCCGAAATTTTTTACAAAGGTAATGAACGTACGTTCATAATTACAATAAATGATTACTTTTGCAAAAAAAATATTTTATGCGAACCGAAGACAGGATAAAAAGCACCGAAACACATCAGTTCAGGATGGTAATGCCTCAAACGTTAAACGATAACGGAAATTTGTTCGGGGGCACCGCCATGCAATGGATGGATGAGGTTGCTTATATTACTGCCCTTAGGTTTACACGGATGAAAGTGGTGACTGTAGCGGTTGAAAATTTAAAATTCCGCAAAGCCATTAAACCAGGATCCATGGCCGAAATTATCGGCAGGGTGATCAGCGCACGCCGCGTAAAAATTATAATCCAGGTGGAAATATTTGTCGAAAATACCGATTCCGATTTCAGGGAAAAAGCAGTAGATGCACTATTTACCTTTGCTGCCGTAAACCACGAGAACAAACCTGTTTGCATTGATTCCAACGTAAGATTTGAGCCGAATAAACAACAGGCATACTCCCTGGCTAAAAATCAGGCCGAAGAATTGCTAAAATCAACAGGGAATTAAAAAACAAGACCTGCTTTTAAAACTCCTGCTATCCAAAAT
>CAYNVK010000507.1:0-2878 GCA_964400395.1 uncultured Lentimicrobiaceae bacterium
GAGTTTACAGAAACCATCAGCACCCGTGAATCGCTGTTTGGCGATTCGCCCTTTGTTGACCTGGTGCAACGTATACAGCTTGAACTTACCAAAGCCGATATTGCTTTTGCCGAGCCGCTCTCATTTAATGCCGAAATAAAAAAAGGCCAGGTATATGTTCGCGATATGTTTAAGCTGTATAAGTTCGAAAACCTGCTGTATACCCTCAAAATGAGCGGACAAGAGGTAAAAGATTACCTCGAATTTTCGTATGGAAACTGGTTTAACCAGATGAAAGATGCAAATGATAACCTGCTGAAATTTAATACCGGTGCCAACGGCGAACTCATATACTCACGTGGCACGCCCCAACTGGCTACGGCATATTACAACTTTTCGTCAGCAGCCGGTATAAACTACACTGTTGATGTGAGTAAACCCGCCGGCCAACGCATTTCAATCACCTCAATGTCCGATGGCAAACCCTTCGAATTGAAAAAGATGTACACCGTCGCCATGAACTCGTACCGTGGCAATGGAGGCGGCGGGCACTTAACACAGGGTGCAAAAATTCCGAAAGATGACATAACAGGCCGTATCATCAATTCAACGCCTAAAGATCTGCGCTATTACCTGATGAAATGGATAGAAAACGAAAAGACGGTAAACCCAAAATCTTTGAATAACTGGAGCGTAATTCCGGCTGATTGGTGGGAGAAGGGCAAAGAAAAAGACGGGAAACTGTTGTTTAAATAAAAGGGAAAATTATTTGCTCGCGGCCTAAAACTGGAAACCGGCTGTATAATATCTTACAGCATTCGTTCTCTCTTCAGTAAATATGGCAGCAGTACCTGCTCAAATCCTTTATTAATATCGGCTTCCACAAAATCGATCTTGTACTGGGCACATTTTAGTTTCAGCTCCTGGTGAAATTTACTGATGGCTCCGGCATACGAATCGCGTACCTCGGCCGGGTTCAGCTTTATTTCCTCGCCCGATTCCATATCCACAAAGCGATATGGACGGTTGTCGTAATCAAATTCAAGTTCTTTCAGCGCATCGACCACATGAAAAAGAATTACCTCATGTTTGTTGTAGCGCAGGTGCTGGAGTGCATCAAAAAGTAAGGAGTTATCGGTGCCGGTATCGAACATATCGCTGAAAAGTACTACCAGCGATCGTTTGTGGATGTTTTCGGCAATGTAATGCAAGGCATCCGTAACCTGCGAAGTACGCCGCACTTCAGGCGCTATCGGTTTTAGTTGTTCCTCGAGTTTCGCCAGCAGGAATTTGTGGTGAACCGAGTTCGATTTGGCCTGCGTATGCAGTTCGACCTTTTCGTTGAAAAGGCTGAGGCCAAGGGCATCGCGCTGCCTGCGGAGCAGGTTCATGAGGCATGCAGCGGCATATACCGAAAAGGTAATTTTATTGGGATGATCAATATCCGTAATTTCACGCAACGGGAAAAACATCGACGACGAATTATCGATCACCACCTGGCAGCGAAGGTTGGTTTCTTCCTCGTATCGTTTCACGTACATGCGGTCGGTACGGCCATAGAGTTTCCAGTCGATGTGGCGCGTAGGTTCGCCGGGATTGTAAAGCCTGTGTTCCGAAAACTCAACCGAAAAACCATGGAAAGGGCTTTTGTGCAAACCCACTATAAAACCCTCGACCACCGTACGGGCCAGGAACTCAAGGTTCGGAAACTGCGGAATACGGTTTTGATCGATCTGATAAGTCATAGGGCTTTACGAAAACTGATTCGATGTGGTTGTGCCGGAGAATGCAGCTATAGCAGGATATCAAAAGGATAACAATAATGTCCCCCTCCCGGGGAAGGAAGGGGGACAGGTATTCGGTTAAAAAAAAGGGTTATTAACCCAGGAGTTTTTCCAGTTTGCCTACCAGCACACTTTTGGGAACTGCACCTACCTGTTTGTCAACAATTTCGCCATTCTTCATAAACAGTATTGTAGGAATATTGCGAACACTGAATTTGGCTGTAGTTACAGGGTTGCTGTCGACATCAAGTTTGCCGATTACTACTTTACCTTCGTATTCTTTGGCAAGTTCTTCAACAATGGGTCCAACCATGCGGCAAGGTCCACACCATTCAGCCCAAAGGTCTATTACAACAGGTTTGTCCGATTTTTCAGCCAGTTCTGCAAAATTTGCATCCGTAAAATTGAGTGCCATATTTTTGATTGTTATTGGTTATAGGTTAATTATAAAGGGTTAGCGCGTAAAAGACTGTAAGTTGTTAAACGTATATTTTAAACTTCATTTCCAGCAAAATTGTTCATTGAATGAAGTTTAACGAGGCTGCAAAATTACGCATTTTAATATCGGTTCATCAGCATATTGCAGTGAATATTTTTCAGGTTTTTACTTTTACATGAATACCTGGTACCATCCTCAGCTGTCGCGTGGCGCCGCTGCATAAAACCTTGTATTTCGCCGACGATGTTTCGACCTTGTAATTATTCACAAAATCAAAAAACTCCACTTTCACCCTGCAGTTGCCTTTGTTTTTCTGGAGCGCATCAACAATGTGATTGGTCAAAGGGTCGTTCAGGTTATCGATAGGCACCTGCAAAATAAGTCCTTTGGCCATTTCGTCCATAACATCGCTCAGCAGCGAAATACGCTGTATCCGGGGTTCGAACTGGTCGGAGCCCCAACGCGCTGCCGTACGGAGTTTTACATATACTATGGCATCGTCAACCAGCATATGCTTGTTTTTCAGATAATCCTCTTTAAAAAGCGAAAGTTCGAGTGAATCATCGAAATCCTCGAGTGTAAACCTACCGTATGGATTCCCGTTTTTTGCAACTTCATGTCTCACTTTCGAAACAATTCCGGCAATGTAAATATCACGGGTAGAGGCTGCTTCGAG
>CAYNVK010000508.1:0-2877 GCA_964400395.1 uncultured Lentimicrobiaceae bacterium
CACAGCATGCACCTGATGGCCGAAGCCGTAAAAGCTGTAATTCAAAGCGAAGGTATTGATTCTGTAGTTATTGCTGGCCATTCCATGGGTGGCTATGTAGCGCTTCAGTTTGCTGCCGAAAATGAAGCAATGGTCGAAGGCGTGGTGCTTTTTCATTCGCATGCCGGTGCCGACAGTGAACAAGCCCGCGAAAACAGGCTTCGTACCATCGAAATTGTAAAGCAAAACCGCGGCGGCTTTATCATGCAATTTATCCCTGATCTGTTCGATCAGCGGCATGTCGGAAAGTATGCTGACGAGATCCGGAAACTGCAGGATATTGCATCGCAGATGTCTTCGGAGGCGATTATTGCTGCACTTTCGGGCATGCGCGAGCGAACCGGTCAGCTTGAATTCCTTGCAAGAACCCGGATTCCGATTCTGTTTATTATTGGCAAACAGGACAGCCGTATGCCATTCAGCCAGCTCTTGCAGCAGGCCGAAGCGCCCGCGCACAGTGAAATCCTGTTACTCGATCATGTGGGCCATATGGGCTTTATCGAATCCCCCTCAGTAACGCTGCAGGCATTGAGCCATTTTGCTTACAGGTGTTTTGCGAAGTAAGGGATACATGCAGCAAATACCTGTCTGAAAGTCAAAGCTACCGCAGGCCCGTTTCTAAGGACCGAATGATTTTTTGTGATTTTCCTTAACAGAAGTGCTCCCTTGCAGCTAAACCATAATCCGGCGCCGCGAAACAAACTTTGATTTTTACTTTACCTTCGCTGAACCCCGCGCAGAGCGCCTGATGCTTACCAGTTTTGCACTTTCGTGTGCCAGAAGCCTTAGCAGGCGTGATATGGTAAACGGTTTCTTAAAATTGGCAATTATATATTCTGGGTTAATTTGCATGTACATTTTTTGATCCTCCATTCATTTGTAAAAAGCACCAACATCTCAACACTCCCTGCCGGGTTTGGTTATCACAATAAATTTTTTTGAGTGATTATTTTAACCTGCTGTGCCGGCAACCTGGAGGTAGCTTTTATTAGGACTAAGCTATATTTTGATGTTCCAGTGTTTTTTATCGATTGCAATTAATTTTGTGCAAAGGTACGAACTCCATATTAACTGAATGTTAAACAAATGTAAAATTTTGCATCTGACCCTGTCGTGAATGGGTATACAAGTATGTTAAATATTTAAAATACAGTGGTTTAAAAGCATTGGTGAAATGCTCGTTTTTCCTGTTGTTTTCATAGTAAAACTTTTAAAAAGTTATGTTGTCAGACTTAAAACCTGATTTTTGAGACTGGTCAGGGTAATCTTATTGGGGACAAAGCCGGGAATATGTCGATTTGCGGTAGCATAACTAAACACTTTTCTTATTTTTGCGGCTCAAGGATCAGGCTGATAAGTAAGGTATTCCGGTCAACTTCGGGTAAATTGTATAAATCCGCCACCAGGGTATACACTGATAGCCTTTGGTCTTTATTTAGTCAACGTTTATGCCCCGTTGAACCGATTATAAACTGAAAAGAAACCAGATGAAAAAAGTTTTACTCGTATTGATTATTGTTTACTCAGCAAATTTAGCATCAGCACAAGCCGATACACTTACAAATCAGATAACCAGGAAATATACAAAAAACTGGAACCTTTCGTTTGAGCAGGGAGCCATGCTTGGCAATGGAACCGATATCGGGGATCAACTGGCTGAAGCATCGTATAATAACGGTCTCGATTTCAGGTTAGGTTTCAGGCTGAATGACCATTCCGATATCTATAACCAGGTGTACCGGCTTCCTGAAATGGGCGTGGGCTGGTATTCCTCAACCTTCCACCAGGAAGAAATCGGGAAACCAAATGCGCTTTATTATTATTTCAACATGCCCATCCGTTTCGAGCGCAGCCGCAAACTGACCATGTCGTACCTCGGTGCATTCGGCTTGTCGTATAATTTTAATCCTTACGATGAGATTAATAACCCGGGTAACGTTTTTATCGGCTCATACCGCAATTGTTATGTGAATTTCGCCTTGCTCATGAATTACCACATTACTCCCAAATGGGTTACCAGCCTCTCCCTGGGATTCAAGCATTTTTCGAACGGGTCTTTCAAACAGCCCAATTATGGGATAAACCTTGTGCCGGTTTCGGTGAGTATAAGCTACAGCCCAGCTGGAATCAAACCCTTTGAGGGAGAGAAAAATATCCCCCATTTTATCAGGCATAACCAGTACAATATTGCGCTCATTGCCGGCAGCAAAAACTATAACGAAGGCGAACCGAATTACCTGAAAGCGGCTATCAGCATCAACTGGCTCAGGGCTTTGAGTTACAAATACAGGGGAGGGTTAGGTTTTGATATATTTTATTCGGCCAAAGCCGGACCAAGAACAGGTACCGAGAGCACTTTCTCAAATTCAATGTCGTATGCTGTGGTAGGTTCGTGGGAATGGTCGCTGAACCAGCATCTCTATGTACCGGTGGCATTTGCGGTTTATCTGAAACACAGCGAAGCCAATGGCGAGCGGGATCCTTTTTACGAGCGCGTAGGTATACGTTACCGTTTTAACAATAAAATGTTTGCCGGCGTTACCATCAAGGCTCATAAGGGAGTGGCTGATTTCTTCGAATGGACATTAGGATACACCTTGCATCACGATCCTAATAAATACTAAATCCAGGTATTGAGCGGGAGTCCAAAAATAATTGTATAAGCGATGTTTCCGGGAAATTGATGACCGCGACTGGAATTTGGGAATCTCTTTGCTATTTTTCGTAAAAATGCATTTCCCTGATATACCGATAGGTTTTTTCGGGAAGGTAGTACGACATATTTTTGCCCTGGCGTATGGCGTCGCGGATAAAACTGGCTGATATTTCGACCATAGG
>CAYNVK010000509.1:0-2873 GCA_964400395.1 uncultured Lentimicrobiaceae bacterium
AGGCATCCATGCCGTTTAACGCCCGGCGTAAGGGAACAATCTTCCTTACATGGCAACATAGCTTCCGGTTTTCGATACTCTCGTAAAAGAGGTTTATACCCTTTGAATTCACCATTTCCTCAACCTGCGTGGTGTCAGGATAATACGATTTAATATTTACACCATACCTGTTGATAGTACGATGCAGCAAATCGTATGATTCGGGGAAAACACGGCCGGTATCGAGGGTAATGATATGGGTGGTTTTATCAATTTTGGAAATAAGATATGTAATCACCTGGTCTTCGGCGCCAAGGCTGGTGGCAAAAGTGATTTTACTTCCGAAAATATCGATGGATTGTTTGAGTATCTCTTCAGCCGTGAGCCCGGTAAGCCGTGCATTCAGTTGTTCTGCCTGTTCAATGTTATTCATGGGGTATATCAGTATTTAATGTCTTCGAGTTTAAATGTTTGTCCGGCAACCACTCCTCTTTCGGATTGAACTACTGTACAACACTCGGTGTGTGCATCGTGTTCGAATAGAAGTATGTATTGCTTTTCGGCTGCTTCGGCCAGGAACTGCTCCTTTTCATCCATCGATACCAGGGGTTCAATATCAACAGCAGGGATATAAGGTATGGGGATGTTGGAAAGCATGGGTATGAAATCAGCGACAAAAACAATGGTGTTGCCATTTGATTGAATGAAAGGGATCAGCTGACCGCGTGTATGCCCGTTGTAAGTCCTCAGAATGATATTTTCGAAAGGTTGTTCTCCTTCTTTTAACAGGTGCAATCGGCCACTTTGCTGCAGGGGCTCCAGATTATCGGCGAAATATGCTGCTTTTTCACGCCTGTTTGGCTTCAATGCCCATTGCCAATGGATTTCCGAAACCCAGTAATGCGCATTTCCGAATACACAAACCGGATTCCCTTTTTCATCGAGGCGGGTCGCAGCTCCAATATGATCGTCGTGCAGATGCGTGAATAAAACGTCAGTTATGTCGTTTGCTGTAAATCCCAGTTGCTGCAACGAATTGAGGATACTAACACCTTCTTCGCGAAAGCGCACCGCGTAATATTTTTCGTTCCGTTTATCGCCAAGGCCGGCATCGATAAGAATTTTGCGCCCGTTGCTGACAATCAGCAGGCAACGCGTGGTAATACGGATCATGTTGTTATGATCAGCTTCATGTGCCCGCGACCAAATAGTCCTGGGCACCACACCGAAAGCAACGCCACCATCCATTTTCCAGTTGTCGGCAATTACGGGGAAAAGCTTCATGAACGAGATTGTTTTATGTGGTTGCAAAGGTAATGCTTTTGACTTTTACAGGAAACCCAAAAGCAGTCAGCCACGGGATACCGGTCAAACGCTTGTTGATAAACCATTGGTATTTTCTTTGTTTATAGCGGTACAACAAAAGATTTCTGCCTTAACTTCGCAACATCGAAACATCAAAGATTACGCTTTATGACTGAAAACCGAGTTCATTTTATTGCTATTGGCGGCAGTGCCATGCACAACCTGGCCATCGCGTTACATAAAAAAGGATACCATGTTACCGGTTCCGACGACGAAATATTTGACCCGGCACGCACCCGCCTGCAATCGTATGGTTTGCTTCCGGAGGAATTCGGGTGGTTTCCTGATAAACTGGATAAAAGTATAGATTCCATCATCCTGGGTATGCATGCCCGTGGCGATAATCCAGAGCTGGCCCGGGCCAAAGAACTTGGTTTGAAAATATATTCGTACCCTGAGTTTTTGTACGAGCAAAGCAAAGATAAACTACGGGTGGTTATCGGCGGAAGCCACGGCAAGACAACCATTACAGCTATGGTTCTGCATGTGCTGCAGCATTGTAACGTGGATGCCGATTATATGGTTGGGGCCAAGCTCGAAGGATTTGATGTAATGGTGAAGCTTACTGCCGAAGCCAAAGTGATGGTTTTTGAAGGAGATGAGTACCTGACTTCGGCCCTGGATCTGAGGCCCAAATTTCATTTATACAAGCCTGATATTGCATTGGTAAGCGGCATTGCCTGGGATCATATGAATGTATTCCCGACTTTCGAGAATTACATTTCACAGTTTCGTATTTTTATGGAAATGATCCCGGCTTCGGGTGCCCTGGTTTATTGCAGCCAGGATCATGAAGTGGTGAAACTGGTAGAGACAATACACGGCAGCATGCGAAAGCTGCCTTATGGAATCCCCGATCACAGGGTTGAGCATGGCAAAACCATACTAACCACAGCCGAAGGCGAATTTCCACTAATGGTTTTCGGGCAGCATAACCTCATGAACCTGAATGGTGCCAGGTTGGTTTGCAAGCAGTTGGACATCAGTGATGCTGATTTTTATAAAGCAATTTCAACTTTTAAAGGCGCCATGAACCGCCTTGAGCTAATTGCTGAAAAGGATGGTTTTAATGCTTACCGAGATTTTGCCCATGCACCATCAAAATTAAAAGCAACCATACAGGCTGTAAAAGAGCAGTTCCCGGGCCGACGGCTGGTGGCATGTTTCGAATTACACACTTTCAGCAGCCTGAATAAGGATTTCCTGGATCAGTATGCGCACAGCATGGAGCTGGCTGATGTGGCCGTTGTGTTCTTTTCGCCGCATGCCCTGGCGCTGAAAAAACTGCCTATGCTTTCGGCCGACGATATTGTTCATTCATTTGCAAAACAAGGATTGCTGGTGTTTTCGGATGCTAATCAGTTTCAGCAATTCCTGCTTGACCAAAGCTGGCAAAACTCGAACCTGCTGCTGATGAGCTCCGGAAATTTCGATGGGATGAATGTGAAGGAATTTGCCGGCGGGTTGTAAACCCCGGCTATGTAAACGAAAAAGGAAATCTCTGGCGTGGGATTTCCTTTTTTTGTGCA
>CAYNVK010000510.1:0-2869 GCA_964400395.1 uncultured Lentimicrobiaceae bacterium
CGGTGGAAGAATTCGGGTTGAATGGTGGCACCGATCACGACTTTGCCGATAAAAAGACCTTTAAAACTGCTCGTCCCGGAGTTTTTGCCTGTGGAAATATGATCCGTGAATCAGAAATGGCTGTAAGGGCTTCGGCCCAGGGACGAATGGCGGCAACTGAAGTTGGAATCTATCTTGGCACGCATGTATCAGCCAAAAAGTTTCAATTCAATTCTGCATTCGCACATTTATCCAAACCGGAACAGATTGAATATTTGAAAGAAAGCATTCCCGGAAAACCAATTGAACCGGAAGGTGGTTTTATTGCCGGATTTAATCAACAGCAGGCCATTGCTGAGGCCAAACGCTGCCTGCATTGCGACTGCCGTAAACCCGCTTCCTGCAAACTTCGTATTTATTCTGATCAATACGGCGCAAACCGCAGAAGGCATCTCGGCCCGGAACGTAAATCGTTAACAAAATCCATCCATCACGACCTTATCGTTTACGAACCCGAAAAGTGCATCCGTTGTGGATTGTGCGTCGAAATCAGTGGCAAAGAGGAATCGCTTGGGTTGACATATATTGGCCGGGGATTCGATGTTAGAATAAGTGTTCCGTTTAATGAAACGGTTGCCGAAGCCCTGAAAAAAACAGCCGAAGCCTGTGTAAATGCCTGCCCGACGGGAGCAATGGCTTTTAAAGATCAGGAAGAAAGACTGCTGTAAAGCCGCAATGCCTTGCGGCTCCTGGTATAGACGCATTGCCTTGCGCCTCTACCATGTAAAGACGCGATGTTCGCGTCTCTAACGGCTGTAAAGACGCGATGCTCGCGTCTCTGGATATAACAATAATCTACCCCGGTTAATGAGACGCATACAATGCGTCTCTACCGGGACAAAACAGAAAACATATAAAAATGAATCCTCTTCTCTATATATCAATCCTGTACCTGACAACTTCATTGACAGCTGCAGCACAAATCGCCGGCAGCGATAGCTGGCCCTCTTTCAGGGGAAACAACCAGCTTACCGGAGTATCACCGGCCCATATTTCGCCTCCACTCAGATTGTTATGGTCGTTTAAAACCGGCGATGCCATAAAATCGTCACCTGTGGTTGCGAACAACACGATTTTTGTTGGCTCAAACGATGGCTTTTTGTATGCTATAACTTCGGAGGGTAAGCTGAAATGGAAATTCAATGCAGGCACATCCATTGAAGCACCTCCACTGGTGCTGGACAACGTTGTTTTTGTGGGCTCACTCGAGGGAGTTCTTTTTGCTGTGGATGCCGTTAACGGAAAATTAAAATGGAAATACAAAACCGAGGGGCAGATTTCGGGCTCCTGCAACTGGACCTATGGCCCTGATGGTAAACAAAAAAGGATATTTTTCGGGAGTTACGACTATTTCTTTTATTGTCTGGATGCTTCAAACGGAAAGCTTTTGTGGAAATACGAATCGGGAAATTATATCAACGGAGCTGCAGCTATCAGCGGTAAAAATGCTGTGTTTGGCGGCTGCGACGGAATCCTGCACAGTGTAAATATAAACAGCGGCAAAGCATCGGGTAATATCGATATTGGAACCTACATCCCGGCTTCGGCTGCCATTACAGGAAACCTGGCCTATTTCGGAAACTACGACGGCGTTTTTTACTGTACCGATCTGAAGCAGAAGAAAGTGCTCTGGAAAACCGAAGGCGGCGGACCATTTCTGGCTTCACCGGCCATTTCAGGAAATCGTGTAATAACCGGGTCACAAAACAAAACCGTCTATTGTTATGATATACGGAACGGAAAATTACTCTGGAGTTTCAAAGCGCTCAACAAAGTGGATGCCTCGCCCGTTATCACAGGAAATTACGTGGTTGTAGCCAGCGCTGACGGACGATTGCGATTTCTGAATATCGCAACAGGCACCGAAACCTGGAAATACGAAGTCGGGAGCGCCATAAGCGGAACACCGGCTGTAACATCTAAATTGATTATTGTGGGCGCCGGAGATGGAGTGGTTTATGCTTTCTCAAAATAAATTTCGACAATTAAAGCGTATCTTTAAATCTGAAAATATACCCAATGAGTAATATTAAACTATTCGAAAGCAAACAGATTCGATCTGTTTGGAACGAAGAGGAACAGAAATGGTACTTCGTTGTAGAGGATGTTGTATTGGTACTAACCGACAGCAAAGACCCTAAACAGTATGTAAAAAGGATGCGACAACGCGATAAGGAACTTGCCAAAGGGTGGGTACAAATTGTACCCACCCTTTGGGTTGAGACCGCTGGAGGTAAACAGCGCATGGGTTGTGCTGACGCAAAAGGACTTCTCCGAATCATTCAATCCATTCCATCACCAAAAGCGGAACCTTTCAAACTATGGTTAGCAAAAGTTGGCTCCGAAAGGCTCGACGAGATCGAAAATCCTGAACTTGCAACGCAGCGTACGCGCGAACTCTACAAACTTAAAGGTTATCCCGATGATTGGATTGAAAAACGTATGCGCAGTATTGCCATTCGTGAGGAGTTAACTGAAGAATGGAAAAACCGGGGTGTACAGCAACAAGTTGAATATGCCATACTGACTTCCGAAATTTCAAAAGCTACATTTGGTTTAACCCCTTCGGAATATAAAAAAGTAAAAGGTTTGAAAAGTCAGAATCTGCGCGACCATATGACTGACCTTGAACTGATTTTTTCGATGCTTGGCGAAGCCTCAACCACAAAAGTTACACGGGCTAAAAATGCAAAAGGTTTTATCGAAAACAAAGCAGCCGCGCAAATTGGAGGCAAAATAGCCGGAAATGCGTTAAAAGAATTAGAAAAAGAGAGTGGCGAAAAAATAGTTTCGTCCGAAAACTATTTGCCACAAGCACCGAAACCCATTC
>CAYNVK010000511.1:0-2851 GCA_964400395.1 uncultured Lentimicrobiaceae bacterium
AGCCAGCATTGGAACGACCTGGTTTTGTAAAGTTCATGAAAGCAACCATTCCAAATCTATTCTCTCCTCGGCTTATTCACCCTGTTTTTCAACACCAGCTCAATATCTTCCAGTTTCAAATTCTTGGTTTTTAACAAGATCAGCAGGTGAAACAACAAGTCGGCTGCTTCGCCTTTAAAAAGATCTTCGTTGTCGTCCTTGGCTTCAATCACAAGTTCTACAGCTTCTTCGCCAACTTTCTGGGCCACTTTATTGATGCCTTTACGAAATAGTTTATTGGTATAGGATTCGGTATCGTTATCATCAATGCGCTGGGCAATGGTTTGCTGGAGTTCGTATAAAAATCCTTTGGCCGTTTCTTCCTTAAAACAAGTTGTTGATCCAGTATGGCAGGTAGGCCCAACGGGGTCAGCTTTAATCAGGATGGTATCGTTATCGCAATCAACAAGGATATCTTTTACAAAAAGATAATTGCCTGAAGTTTCTCCTTTAGTCCATAAGCGGTTTTTGCTGCGACTGAAAAAAGTTACTTTTCCTTCGGCTTTGGTTTTGGCGAAAGCTTCCTCGTTCATAT
The DNA here is from genome assembly GCA_964400395.1 of uncultured Lentimicrobiaceae bacterium. Taxonomy (GTDB): domain Bacteria; phylum Bacteroidota; class Bacteroidia; order Bacteroidales; family UBA4417; genus UBA4417. The sequence goes on from CAYNVK010000511.1 coordinate 575, forward strand.
AGCCAAGCATAAGAACCTGCAGGTTGAGCGCATTTTGAATAATTACGGGAACAAGTCCGCCTGTTTTATTGAAATCTATGGTCATCGTACGGGGATTTTTTCGGTTTTCAGATAGTTTTTTAGTTCAGGAATCGGGATTTCGCCAAAGTGAAAAATGCTGGCTGCCAGGGCCGCGCTGGCTTTGGTTTGCTGAAACACTTCTTTAAAATGTTCCTTTGTTCCTGCTCCGCCCGAAGCAATTACCGGTATATTTACGGCGCAACTCACGGCGTTGGTGAGTTCTAGGGCAAAGCCGGTTTTCATCCCGTCGTGGTTCATCGAAGTAAGCAGGATTTCGCCTGCGCCCAGTTGTTCGGCACGTTTTACCCAATCCATTGTTTTTAATTCAGTAGGAATCCGGCCGCCATGCACATACACGATCCATTCGTTGTTCACGAATTTGGTATCCACAGCCACCACCACACACTGGCTCCCAAACTGTTTGGCAATTTCGGTGATTAGTTCAGGATGCTTTACGGCCGATGAGTTGATGCTCACTTTATCGGCTCCGGCTTTAATAATCACCGAAACATCCTCCAGCGAATTAATTCCGCCACCCACGGTGAACGGGATATTTATTTCGCGCGAAATGCGTTCAACCAGCTGCGAGAGGGTTTTCCGGTTTTCGTGCGTGGCTGTAATATCGAGGAATACCAGTTCGTCGGCGCCTTCATGCACATAGCGTTTGGCCAGTTCAACGGCATCGCCGGCATCGCGTATATCCACAAAATTTACGCCTTTCACGGTGCGGCCGTCGCGAATATCGAGGCAGGGTATAATTCGTTTTTTCAGCATAATGTCCTCAATTTTTTCTTTTTGAAGTTCTTTTTTTCAACTTTTGCATGATCAAAAGTTGAGCAACTTAGCGAAGCGATCTCATGCACACCTTTAAAAATAAGTAATTTGTGTATAAAAATCTAGTCTTTATATAATTTCAGTGTAGTTCTACGTCAGGTTTTATGCCACGCCACGCAAGCCGTTCGCTTGATATGGCAGAACAAATATACATGCTTCACAGCGGCGCTCACTTCTGCATGGCTTGAAATGCCCTACGCTCTTAAAACCTTCCTCGACCTACTACTGAAATTATATAAGGACGCTCCTTTACTAAAACTTTTCTACTTCCGACACTTTTTGTGTGACGTTATTAGAAAATTTTTCTAAGGTCTTGAAGAGTAATTTTATTTTCATAAATGGCTTTGCCGATAATAGCGCCTTCACAGCCTATTTCTGACAGTTTTTCGACATCCGCGAAGGATGAAACGCCGCCGCTGGCAATGAGTTTCACTTTTGTTGAAGCCATAATTTCGGCATACAATTCGTTTGATGTTCCTTCCAGCATTCCGTCTTTCGAAATATCGGTGCAAATCACATACTCCACGCCCTTGCTTTCATATTCCTTTATAAAATCAACCACATCCAGCTCCGAAGTTTGCAGCCAGCCGTGGGTTGCGATTTTGCGATCCATACAGTCGGCGCCGAGTATAATTTTTTCCGCTCCGTACGCTTTGAGCCATTCCTGGAAAATGGCGGGATTTTTAACGGCTATGCTTCCGCCGGTAATTTGCGAAGCCCCGTTCTCAAAGGCAATTCTCAGGTCGTCGTTGGTTTTTAGTCCACCGCCAAAGTCCACTTTCAGACTGGTTTTTGATGCTATTTCGTACAGCACTTTATAGTTTACAATGTGACTCGATTTTGCTCCATCCAGGTCTACCAGGTGCAAAAACTGGATGCCGTTTGCTTCAAATTCTTTGGCAACTTCAAGTGGGCTTTCATTGTAAATCTTTTTGGTGGAATAGTCTCCTTTGCTGAGCCGCACGCATTTACCACCAATGATATCGATTGCAGGAATAATTCTCATAGTTCTAAAAAGTTTTTCAAAATCCGTTCGCCAACACCTGCAGATTTTTCGGGGTGAAACTGGGTGGCATAAAAATTATTTTTCTGCATGGCGGCACCGAAAGGCAATATATAATTGCAGGTAGCAATGGTTTCCCCGCTGAGTTCGGCATAATAGCTATGCACGAAATACACATTATCCTGCTCGCTGATTCCATCCAGCAGCGGGCCTTTCAGATTTTCGAGGTTGTTCCAGCCCATATGCGGAACCAGTTCCTCGGGAGGGAATTTTTTAACCTTGGCATCAAAAATTCCCAGGCAAGTGGTATCGCCTTCTTCGGAGTAGCTGCACATCAGTTGCTGGCCTAAGCAGATGCCAAGTGTAGGCTGTTTCAGGGA
>CAYNVK010000512.1:0-2842 GCA_964400395.1 uncultured Lentimicrobiaceae bacterium
GTTTGGTAGTATTGCTCCTGCGAGCGGTTTTGCATTTTTGCTTCGCTGATCAGTTCGTTGAGGCGGTTCATACTGCTGTTCAATTCGTTAATCACCTTGCTTTTAGTCATAACCGGGAAATGCAGCGTAGAGTCCTCGTTGCGTATCGCGTTGAAAAAATAACTGATCTGTTCATTGGTGCGATTCAGGGCATGCGCGGTGGAAAAAGCCAACCCAGCTAGCAGAATGAAACCCACAGCCACTATTGCCCACTGCTGGAAATACACGGCCGCAAATGCAATTGCCAGCGCAGTAAGCAACATGGCTGTAACCCTGTAAATGATTAAATGATATAAGGTTTTGCTCATTTCTTATTTCTAGATCATTGTTTGATAGTCATTATTTCAAAAATCAAAATCCAAAGTTTCTCCGCCTATAACATCCCCAATCCCCAATCTTCAACTGCAAATCGCCAATCCGCAATCGCCAATCCGCAATCACGAAATCCGCAATCCGCAATCCTTACAAGCCATACTTTTTAATCTTATTATAAAGCGTTTGCCGCGTAACTCCCAGCTTTTGGGCTGCCAGCGACAGGTTTCCTTCCGCCTTTTGCAACACGCCTGCTATCAGTTGCTTTTCCATTTCTTCGAGGGTGACATCAGCTTTTATTTTGCTTGTGGTAAGAGGTTTGAATAAAAATACTTCCGGTTTCAGCACTGGGCCGTCACTTAAAATTACTGCTTTTTCGATGGTATGCTGCAATTCCCTGATATTGCCAGGCCAGGGGTACGCAATAAGTTTATCAGCGGCAGCCTGGCTAAGACGCAGGTTTGATTTGCCGTACCTGGCGGCAAATTTCCTGATGAAGAATTCAGCCAGGTCAATAATGTCTTTACTGCGTTCGCGCAAAGGGGGTACTTCGATAAGGATGGTATTGAGCCTGTACAACAGATCTTCCCTGAACCGCCCTTCGGCAATCATTTTTGAGAGATCGCAGTTGGTGGCGCTGATCAGGCGGATATCGATGGAAATGGGTTTGTTCGAGCCCAGCCGGGTAATTTCCCTGTTTTGCAGTGCCGTAAGCATTTTCGACTGCAAGGGTAGGGTGAGGTTGCCTATTTCGTCCAGGAACAAGGTGCCATGGTTTGCAGCTTCCATTTTACCAACACGGTCATCGCGGGCATCAGTAAAAGCACCCTTTGTATGGCCGAAAAGTTCACTTTCAAAAAGTGAGTCGCTTACTGCACCCATATCAACGGTCACCATTATTTCGTGGCTGCGTGCCGATAACCGGTGTATCTCGCGGGCAACCAATTCCTTGCCCGTGCCATTTTCGCCGGTAATCAGCACGTTGGCTTCGGTTGGTGCTATTTTGGCAACCAGGTTCATCATGTGTTGCATGGGCGCCGAAGTGCCAATAACTGGTATCACTTCCCTGTTTATTTCTTTCTTCAGGAATTTTTCTCTCTGTTTCAGATGTGTTACCTCCAGTTTCGACCAGCGCAGCTGGAAACCAGCTTCAACGGTGGCAAGTAATTTCTGGTTGTCCCAGGGTTTAAGGATAAAGTCGGTGGCGCCTTCTTTGAGCGCTTTCACCGCCAGTTCAACATCACCATAAGCCGTGATCAGGATAACCGGGATGTCGGCATTTATTTCCTTTATCCTTTTGAGCCAGTACAGGCCTTCGTTACCCGAATTTACCCCGGCCGAAAAATTCATATCCAGCAGGATAAGGTCAATGTTGCCCGCTTCAAGGATCGGTACCAGCCGGTTAGGACTGTCAATACAGCCCACTGATTTGCATACCGGGGCCAGCAGCAATTCAAGTGCACTTTGTATGCCCTTATTATCATCAACCACAAGAATTCTTCCTTTTTGCATAGCTGTTTTGTTGAATACTTCAAATGTACATCAACAAATTTCATATTGAAACGGGTTGTATGATTATTAGACACATTTTGTATGATTATTTTACATGCAGTGATTGTTATATGCCGATATGTTTCAGTAAAACAAGTGTTTGTGACGCTGGCATGATTTTGGCCTTTTATAAACCATGAGCGGGGAGTGCGGTTTTTCCCCGATGCCTGAGCTGTGAAGTTTACACGAAAAGCAGGGTATCAGCGGGTGCGAAAAGAAGTGTTGAAATAAGTAAGAAGGATTGAAATAGCAAGAGCATCATTAACCATAAATAAAAAAGCAAATGATCAAGATTGAGCAACTTTCGAAAATTTTCAGGACAAAAGAAGTTGAAACCAGCGCTTTACACCAGGTGGATATTACCATTCGCAAAGGCGACTTTGTTGCCGTAATGGGGCCTTCGGGCTGCGGTAAATCAACCCTGCTCAATATAATTGGCCTGCTCGATAATCCAACCGGGGGATCCTATTATTTCGACGGGCAGGAAGTAGGCAGCCTGCACGAAAGGCAGCGTACAAAGCTCCGCAGGGGCAAGGTTGGATTTATTTTCCAGAGTTTTAACCTGATAGATGAACTGAACGTTTTCGAGAATGTGGAGCTTCCGTTGAATTATCTCGATCTGAAGGCATCGGAGCGTAAAAATCGTGTAAACGAAATACTTGAGCGCATGAAATTAGGGCATAGGGCAAAGCATTTTCCGCAGCAATTATCGGGCGGACAACAGCAAAGGGTTGCCATTGCCAGGGCTGTGGTTGCCAGGCCGGCATTGGTGCTTGCCGACGAACCTACAGGAAACCTCGATTCGCGCAACGGAATTGAAGTGATGCATATGCTCACCGAACTGAACAGGGCAGGCACAACCATTATTATGGTTACTCACTCCAGGCACGATGCGGGTTATGCCCATCGCGTTATCAACCTTTTCGACGGGCAAATTGTA
>CAYNVK010000513.1:0-2834 GCA_964400395.1 uncultured Lentimicrobiaceae bacterium
CATCCTACATCCGACATCTGACATCTGACATCTGACATCTGACATCCGACTTCTGACTTCGGTCTCCGGTCTTCTGTCTACCGTCTTACAACAAAATAAATTGCAAATAAATCCATGAACTTTTTTGATAAATTTTTTCTGAAACTATTCCTGTATACAAGTCCGTTGTTGCAGAAATTAGAGATTGATATTGATCAGCTAAAAGCGATACTTGTTGCCAAACTTACCATGGATAATCGCCGGCCGGCGGCATTCCAGCAAATGAGGCAGTCGAAGGAGAAGAAAGAAATTAATTCGGCAACGCTCAAAACTATGTTTGTGTCGTTGATCATGGGATTGTTTTTCCTGATGGGTTTTGCCATTGGCGACGACATGATCACCAAACTTACCATTTTCTTTTCGATGTTTATTTTCATGCTGGCAGCCACTTTAATTACCGATTTTACTTCGGTGCTTATTGATACCCGCGACAACCTGATAATACTTCCAAAACCTGTAAGCGATGCCACTTTTGTTACCTCAAGGCTGATGCATATTGCAATTCATATCAATAAACTTTTGCTTCCCCTGGCTTTGCCGGCATTAATTGCGCTTATCGTGCTTTACGGGCCTGCAACCATCGTTCCATTTATATTAATGACATTTTTTGCAACACTGCTCAGTATTTTCCTTGTGAATGCTGTTTACCTTTTGATTTTGCAACTTGTTAAACCATCTAAATTTCAATCTGTTATCAGTTATTTCCAGATCATCTTCGCCGTTTTCATTTATGGCGGCTACCAGCTGGTACCGCGAATGATGGAGCGGGCCGGGATTGAACATTTAAAGATGTCGGAAATTCATCATATAGGTTTTCTGCCTCCATACTGGTTTGCCGATGCGTGCAATAGTCTTTCCACTTTTACTTTCAACCAGGGCAATATTATCAACCTGTTTATGGCTTTAGGGCTACCAATTATGAGCATTTATGTGGTGGTAAAATATTTTGCGCCGGCATTCAACCGTAATTTGTCGATGATAAGCAGCACCTCGGAGGAAACAAAAGTGAAGACTGCATCAACACAAAGCGCTGCGAATTTTAAAATGAACTGGCTCGAAAAGTTAGCCACAAAAATTACTTCGGACAGAACTGAATATATGGGGTTTCTATTTACCTGGAAAATGATGGGCCGAAGCAGAGATTTCAAAATGAAAGTGTACCCGGCATTTGGTTATATGGTTGTATTTTTTGCGCTTATGATCTTCCAGTCCGAAAAACTTTCGCTCAACGACTTTAGTGATATGACCTCGAGAGGGAAAACACTTTTTATCTCAATCGTATATTTCAGCAGTTTTATCCTGATATCGGCTGTAGGGCAGTTGCGTTATTCGGAGAAATATAAGGCTGCATGGCTATTTTCTATCACCCCGGTCGATATACCCGGCAGGTTGATCAGCGGAGCTTTAAAATCGGTTATTGTCTGCTTTTATATCCCTGTAATAATGGGAATTACTTTGCTGGGATTGTTTCTGATTGGCCCAGCTATTATTCCGAACCTGGTGTTGGGATGCTTCAATGTGATAGCTGTAAGTACATTAATGACCTATGTGAACTTAAGGCAACTCCCGTTTACGGTTTCGATGCAGGATGCTCCCAAAGGGCAAACTATGATCCGGAATTTGTTTGCTACCCTGCTTCCGGTTATTGCCGGCGTTTGTCATTATTTTATTTTCGATTACCTGTGGGCCATTGGTTTACTTGCCATACTTGCCATTATTGCAAGCTGGATGATTATGGATTCCATCAAAAACCTGGGGTGGGCTAAGATTGTAAATTTTGATGTGAAAGGATAGAAGTGAAGATACTTCAGCGGTGCATTCGTACTTCGCAGTTCCTGCATACAGCGGCTGCAAGTCTGCGGATTAAAGGCTTTGCTTACCGCTGTTTAACGATCTTGTGATTCTGAAATCGTCTATAATTTTTATTATTAGTCGATTAGCCTTTTGCGATTGCTTTTTCCCCGCCCGCTTTCTGGCTCCCGATGGCAAGTATCAGTCCCAGGGCGATCCCGAGCAAGGCAGCAAATAACACCCTGAATTCGGCAGGCAACAGGAATGTAATGGTATGAGCCGGTATCCAGAAAAACGGTATCGTCTTTTTGAAAATGAAATTCCACATTACATCCCAGTTCATATTTTTAAAGATGGCTGCAAACGGGATAGGTGTGAACAGGCCCTTAACCGTGCCCCCGGTTTTCGAAATGTGGGTATCGGTTATTTTGTGGAACGTCATCATTACCGGTGCAAAAGTGAGGTTCATGGTGGTCGAGATGGTAAATGCATCCAGCAGTTTGACGGCTGAAAAATCGCCTTTCATGGCTTCGGGTGCGTTGGTAAGCCCCAGGTATGCCAGCAATACGGGCCCACCGGTCGAAAAAATCTGGAAAGCCACGTTAATGGCCAATCCCAGGAATCCCCAAACGATCATACGGGGTACAATTCCAAAGCCCGGCTGGTTGTAAACGCCGGTGCGGATGCGCAGCGCAATAATTTCGCCCAGGGTTGCTAGCAGGGCAAACTTGAAAAAGCTCATGATCATTCCATGATCTTTATTAAACTGCATGTACCAGGCCGTAACCGGAGGAATAAAAATAAATGCAGCCGCAACTAACAGTATACCCGCGTAAAATATTATATCATTTTTCTTCATCCTTATCATTGTCAAACTTTTAGCACATTAGCATATTAGCACATCAGCACATTAACACATCAGCACATTAACACATCAGCACATCATCACATTAACACATCAGCACATTAACACATCAGCAAATCAGAACATCAGCACATCAGCA
>CAYNVK010000514.1:0-2822 GCA_964400395.1 uncultured Lentimicrobiaceae bacterium
GAAGGTACCGTTATCCTGGCTGTTGCCCCAAACCCTCGATACCAGGCTGTACTGTTGCGAAGCAGGAAAATTCCGGTCATGTGTATCCATGTAATATTCTTCGATGGCAGTTTGCTCAGTGGTATATAAATAAATACCAAGGTCGCGGATGGTTTTATCAGCGGTAAGCTCACCCCAGTGAATCAGCGAGGTGGCAAAAACCATGCTTTCGGAACTCGACTCCTGGTTGTTACCTTGGGGGTTGTTGGCAAAGCCATCAGCAAAACTATGCCCGGCATACGGATTGAAGTTGCGCAGGTATGGAAACATAGCATCGTTGCGATCAGCACAGGCTGCATCGCGCACCAGCAGATTAACCATTTCGCCCCACTGTGCGTCCCACCCGGGTTCATATTGTGCCACAAATGCCGCTGCATGAATAAAATAGCCCCAATGAAAGTGATGATCGTTGAGGCCGCCGTCCTGGCCATATCCTGCCGGATAGCCAATCAGTGCCGACCAGGTTGAACTGTAATAAAATAAAAAAGCTACTTCACCGCCTTCGGCCTTAAACCAGTTTTGAAGCCGGGTTTTAATGGTGCTTAGGATTTTGTTGCGCGATGTGGTATTTCCCATTTCATCGGCAATTCGTGCTGTTTGAATCAATTGGTTCATCACCTGTCCTTCGTTGTAGGAGTCGGTCCAGGTAGCTAACGAAGTATTTTCGAGACTGGTAATCTTTTCATTTAAAGCCGTTGGATTAAATCCGATGCTATAATTATCGACATATGGCAGTGTTGGCAAAATACCATGAAAAGTATTCTCAACACTGAAACTGTTTCCAGCAAGTGTCTTCATTTCGCCTCTGACTATGGCATAGCTGTATTTATCAGGCACCGGCGAATCGGCAGCCAGGTGAGCCCACTGGTGAGGAAGCAAACCCAGTAACATTTTGGTTTCGGAACCTTCTTTAACTTCGGTTTGTACATTGAAATCGGTTCGCATTACCGCTGTAGTCTCGTTATAGGTGTAAGTGGCTGTTGTTTTAACAGGAAACACATAGGCGTATTTTTTATACTCCGTGGCTGTTGCATTTACATCCGAAACCGTAAGCGGGATAAAAGCCAGCGACCAATAATCCCTGCCATTCAAATCGGAGGTGTACACATTCCCGTTCTGCGACCAGGTGCTCCCTGTCGGAGCATAAACCGCAAAATCAGCTCCATTACTCAGGTTGGTGATTACCAGCATCTCACCCGAAACAGTAACAGTTCCATTTTTCACTTTAACCTGGGCAATATCAGTAGATTTTTTGGTGAAATACAGGAAAGGCATCCCCATTCCCGAAGTAGCTTTAAAATTATGGCTTCCGTCGTTCCAATCCATGGTAACCGTCCAATCGGAATAATCAGATACGGTGGTTTTTGTGGCTGCCATTCCTACAACTCCTATCTCAACCGGATTATTGTCGCCAATTACTCCCCATGGGATATAGGTAGTTATTAACCCGGCATTGGTTGTGCTCATGGTAAAAGGGTAGTTAAAAAGATTGGATGCCTGCCCGTTTTTAACCAGGGCGGACCACCAGTCGCTGGTTGGCACCGGCTTACCAACGGCATTGCCGCTAAGCTGAGGCGTACCTGAAGGAACTGCGTTACGTCCCGCGGCATCGGTTCCGGGGAAGGTTTTGGTGTAACTGCCACTTCCTGTTTGTATGATCTGCCCGGATACAACTACCGAAAACGCAAATAAAAGACTAATGATGAAACTAATTTTTTTTTCCATTTGATTTGAATTATTACATAAACACACCACTCACCTGGTTTCAGAACCTGTATTGCAAAACCAATACCTTATGAACCAAACAAAAAATTACCCCACAATGAGCATTCAGACTTCATTATGGGGCAACAGGCTGAGTAGCGATTTATAAAGATACAACTTAATATCGGATATCCCGGTAAAAAGTCAGTGAACCTGTAAATACAATTCAGGTTCCATTGTTGCTCAACCACTTACATCTACATCTGCAGGTTAATGGAGTTCCAAAAATGAAACACACATCAAGATCAAAAATTTTATGTTGGTGATGCTCAAAATTGCGGTGTCAGCTATAAATTTTTATATTTGCCTGAGACATTTCCCGGTCAACTAACCATGAAGCATAAACCGTTTTCTGTATATAGTGCTGAAGCTAAAAATCTTGCAACCCAACTCGTACGCAAAACATCGGGTATTTTCGAAACCATACATGGTAAAAATAATGTGGACAATCCGGGTGACAACACACAACTATCGGAGCATGAGGATCAAAATGCAGCAACTGAAAAATGGGTCGGGTACCTGCGCGATTTCACAGGGCTTGCTGCCGGAAGTTGTGTGCTCGAGGCCGGATGCGGAAATGGTAATATCGCTTTTATGCTCACCCCGTTCCTGGGCCAGGATGGGTGTTACGATGGTTTCGACCAGTCAGGGCAACATATCGCCTTATGCGTTGAAAATATTTCCGGACATTTCCCGCGTTTTAAATTTCGGCACCTTAAAACTCAATTCGGGCAACAAACCAATCATGCTGGTGAAGCGGATAACATTTTTAAACTTCCATACCCGGATCAAAGTTTTGATATCGTTTTTGCAAAAAATGAATTTACCCATGTACTTCCGGAGCAGATGAGCCGGTACCTGTCGGAAATTGGCCGCGTTATGAAACCGGGTGGCACCTGCCTGATCATGCTATTTATAGTGAATTGCGAGTCAGAAAACCTGATGATCACAAAACCTACGCCAATGAACTTCCCTTTCAACAAAGGATTGTTTCGGTTTCAATGCAAAGAAGCACCTTC
>CAYNVK010000515.1:0-2814 GCA_964400395.1 uncultured Lentimicrobiaceae bacterium
TATTCGCCGCTTGCATCGCTCAGGTAAGCAATCCATTTTCCATCCGGCGACCAGAAACCTTCCCGATCGTGTGCGTTGCTGCTGGAAGTTAAGTTGCGGGTAATGCCTTCCTTTACCGGTACTGTGAAAATATCACCCCTTCCGGCCACTACAATCCTGTTTCCATCAGGCGAAGGATTTACAGATCCCATATACCGGGTTGCATCTTTCAGTTCGTTACGCGAGGTATTCAGGTCGTCAGCAATCTGAACCTGAACCTTAGTTGAAGTTTGGGTTTTAACATCGAAAATGTAAATGAAACCACCATTTTCATACGCTATCCTGTTGTCGCCGGCTGAGGGAAACTTAATGTCATACTCATTGTAACTGGTAACTTTACGGGTTTGGTTTGTTTTCAGGTTGTAACAAAACAGGTTCATCGTCCGGTCGCGGTCGGAGCAGAAATAAATTTCATCGCCAAACCACATGGGGAATATATCCTGCGATTTATTGCCGGTAATGTTGCGGGTGCTTTTTGTCGTAAAATCATGTATCCAAATATCATCGGCCATGCCTCCCTTGTAATATTTCCAGGTTCTGAATTCGCGGAAAACCTGGTTGTAGGCCAGTTGTTTGCCATCCGCTGAGTAAGAACAAAATCCACCGGTAGGTAAAGGGAGTTCCTGCGACATTCCACCTGTGACAGGAACAGTGAAGAGCTGGCCTGTAAAGTCGTTGAAGGTTTGCTTGCGCGAGCGGTAAATAACATTTTTGCCATCGGGTGTCCAACCCATTACTATATTGTTAGGCCCCATCCGGTCGCTTACATCATCGCGACCCAGTGTGGCAGTTATAGTGAGCCTTACAGGTACGCCTCCCTGTGCCGGCATGATGTAAACTTCGGTATTTCCATCGTATTGAGCCGTAAAAGCAATGGTTTTGCCGTCGGGCGAGAAGTGCGGGAACATTTCATACCCCGGGTCGCTGGTTAGTTTGCGGGCCATGCCTCCCTGGGTAGGCACGGTATACAAATCGCCGGCGTAGGCGAAAACAAGCTGTTCGCCATGAACCGTTGGAAAGCGCATGAGCCGGGCTTCGTCCTGGGCCAGGAGCGAGACCGGGGCCAACATTAAAGTGAAAAAGAGGATACTGAGGATTTTTTTCATTTATTCGAAGTTTTAAAGTGAGTATCAGGTAACAAAGTTAAACAAACGCTTGTTCGCAGATAAGGTTGAAATAAGAATTATTGCAATATGTTTGGGCCTTTAAATATTTATCAGGAATTATGATTGAGCTATTTTAAAAATACTAATTTAGCGCCTTGATCTGAGCGTTTTACAGGATGGATTTATTGTCTTCCGATAGTTGGTTTTTCACCTGGGTTCTGCTTCCCGGTTTGATTTTTTTAGCGCGCATCATGGATCAGAGCGTTGGTACGCTCAGGCTTATCTTTATCTCGAAAGGGATGAAAAACATTGCCCCTTTCCTCGGCTTTTTTGAAGTGATCATCTGGCTGCTTGCCATTGGCCAGATTATGCAACACCTCGATAACTGGCTGTGCTATGTAGCTTACGGAGCAGGTTTTGCCACGGGTAATTTTATTGGTATAGCGCTCGAAGAAAGACTCTCAATAGGGATATCCATTATCAGGGTGATTTTATCGAGCGAATCGCCGGAGCTGATCATTGCATTGAAATCGCATAATTTTGGGCTTACTGTTCTAGATGCCGATGGGGCCAAGGGAAAAGTTAAGGTGATCTTTTCCATCATTAGGCGTAAAGAAATTTCGCTGTTTCTCGACACATTGCATCAATACCATCCGACTGCTTTTTATACTATCGAAGATGTGAAAACAGCCAGGGAGGGCGTGTTTAAGAGTGTTCCTGATAGGTCGCTTTTCCAGGGGCTGGCATCGGTGTTAACAAATAAGAAATAGAATTTTTTGAACTTAAAATCCGGACTATCCCCGGCACAAAAATATATATCAAACTAAAATTTAACTCCACAATAATGAAAGACAAAAAAATCGGATTTAACTCCAAACTTATCCACGGGGGCGACTTTAACGATGCACTTGGAAGCGCCACAGTACCTATTTATCAAACTTCGACATTCAAATTCGATAACGCCGAACACGGCGCAGCCTGTTTTGCAGGCGAAAGCAACGGATACATTTATACCCGTATAGGCAACCCAACCATTAACGCGCTCGAAACCTTGCTGGCCGAGCTCGAAGGTGGTTTTGGCGGAATTGCAACCAGCTCGGGGATGGCTGCAGTAAACACTGTATATGGTGCCATGCTTGCCCAGGGCGACCATGTAGTAAGCTCCGCAGCGGTATATGGCCCCTCGCGCGTGGTGCTCGAAACCTATTATAAAAAATACGGTGTCGAATCAACATTTGTGAATACTGCCAATTTTGAAGAAGTTAAAAATGCAATCAGGCCGGAAACCAAACTGCTGTATATCGAAACGCCGGCAAATCCAACCATGGAAATTACCGACCTGGAAGCATGTTGTAAACTGGCCCACCAGCATGGAATTACCGTTGCAGTCGATAATACTTTCTGTAGCCCGTACCTTCAGCGTCCCATCGAAATGGGCGCCGATATCGTGTTGCATTCACTCACAAAATTTATTAACGGGCATGCCGATATTGTGGGTGGAGTAGTGGTGGCCAAGGACGAAGCTTTGTATAAGAAACTGCGACCCATCATGGTAACTCTCGGGTTTAACATGGATCCTCACCAGGCCTACCTGGTGATCAGGGGAGTAAAAACGCTCAGCATCCGGATTGACAGGGCACAGGAGTCGGCAATGAAACTGGCTTCCTAT
>CAYNVK010000516.1:0-2811 GCA_964400395.1 uncultured Lentimicrobiaceae bacterium
CGGATCGTACGGCATACAGGATTGGATCGGCTATATCGGGATAACCGGTATCGAAGGCTGCTATTATAATGTGATGGGTTTCCCGGTTGAAATGTTTTACGAGCAATTGAACGATTTTATTTCGGAATGTATACGTTCGGCCGAAAACCCAACTGAAAAATAGATCTGCCCTCGGCCAACAATCGAAAACAAGATAAAAACATCAGCCCTGTTATTCTATCCCTTTTCAAAAACCAACCCCCAGCCATGAAAACATTACTAACCCTCCTATTATTGATTGCCGTTATGCATGTAAAAGCCCAGGAACAAATTACCTACAAGGAACCACCACGTGAAATCTATGATTTAATCATGGCCCAACCGGTGCCATCAGCCAGCATCGACGATGCCGGCAAATGGATGTTGCTGCTCGAGCGAAACACATTCCCTTCGGTAGCCGAACTGGCCGAACCCGAACTGCGCATTGCCGGGCTCAGGATAAATCCGAACAATTTTGCCCAAAGCCGAATGGTAACCATTGCCGGCATGAAACTGAAAGACATAAATACATTGCAGGAGCACGCCATTGCCGGCTTACCCGAAAATATGCGCGCCACCAGCCTGCAATGGAACCCGTCGCAAACCAAAATTGCCTTCGCTAACCTTTTATCCAGCCGGGTTGATCTTTACGTGGTTGATATAGCCACTTTTACAGCCACCAAAATAAACCAGCTACCGCTGAATATAGTATCAGGCGGAACTTTTGCCTGGATTACCGATAACAGCCTGCTATACAAGGCAACCGTGGCAACCGCCGTGAAACCTGAAAAACCCCTTGCTCCTACCGGCCCGGTTGTGCAGGAAAGCCTGGGCAAAAAAGCCGCTGCCCGCACCTACCAGGACCTGATTAAATCGGGTTACGACGAAGCCTTGTTTGATTATTATGCCAAATCGCAACTGGTTTTCACCGATTTTACTACCGAAACCAAACTTGGCGAACCTTTGATTATAAAAAGTTTCAGTCTTTCGCCTGATAACAATTACCTGCTGTTGCAAACCATCGAAAAACCTTTTTCGTACACGGTTCCGGCAGGCGAATTCCCGCATACGGTAAAAGTAACCGACCTGAAGGGAAACCTGGTGCGTTTAATTGCCACAAATCCTTCATCCGAAGGTGTGCCCATTGGTTTTGACGATGCACCCGATTACCCGCGTGGCTTTTCGTGGCGCAGCGATGAACCTGCAACGGTCACTTATATTAAGGCGCTCGACGGCGGTTTGGGAAAATCGAAGTCGAAGTGGCGCGATGCCGTGATGGCCGTTAAAATTGACCCGGCTAACCCTGCAACCCCGGCTGTTGAATTATTTAAAACCACCATGCGTTACGCCGGCGTAAACTGGGGCGACCAAAACCTGGCTGTGTTTTACGAAGAATCGTATGCAAACCGCAAGTTCCAGATGAACCGCTACAATCCGGCAACCGGAAAGTCCGATTCGCTTTATGCCCGCAGCTCCAACGATTCGTATTCGGATATCGGCAGCCCGCTGACGCAGAAAAACAAGTTTGGCCGGCAAAGCCTGGTAATTTTAAATGGCAAAGAGCTGTTGCTGAGTGCCGACGGCGCTTCCGACCAGGGAGATATGCCGCTGCTCCAGACTTTTGATATTACCAATGGCAAAAGACAAATCTTATGGCAATGCAAAGCTCCCTATTATGAGTTCCTGGTTAAAATGATTGACCCTGTGAAGCTCACTTTTGTTACCGCCCGCGAAAGCCAGAAAGAAATCACCAATTTCTACCTTCATACTACGGTAAAGAAAAAAACTACCGAAAAGGCATTGACCGCATTTACCAATCCATATACCGGGCTTGAGGGAGTAAGCCGGCAGAAAATAACCTACAAACGCGAAGATGGCATCAACCTTTCGGGCAATTTGTACCTGCCCAAAGGATACGATCCTGCCCGCGACGGAGCCTTGCCGGTGCTGATGTGGGCCTACCCTATCGAGTATAAATCGGCAGCTGATGCATCGCAGGTGCGCGGATCGAAAAATACCTTTACCAGGCCTAATTATGGATCGCCGGTTTTGTGGGTTACGCGGGGATATGCCGTGCTCGACAATGCCGAAATGCCTATTGTAGGCGAAAACGGCAAAGAGCCCAACGATAATTTCATTCCCCAGTTATACCTCAATGCACATGCCGCCATACAAACGCTGGCAAATATGGGCGTGGGCGACAGCACAAGGGTTGCCGTGGGCGGCCACAGCTACGGCGCATTTATGACGGCCAACCTGCTGGCACACACAAACCTTTTTAAAGCCGGTATTGCCCGCAGCGGCGCCTACAACCGCACGCTTACGCCTTTTGGTTTCCAGGGTGAGGAACGAACCTACTGGGAAGCACCCGAAGTATACAATTCGATGAGCCCTTTTGCTTATGCGGATAAAATAAAAACGCCGCTCTTGCTGATCCATGGCGACGCGGATAACAACACGGGAACCTTCCCGCTGCAAAGCGAGCGGCTGTTCAGCGCCATGAAAGGCCTTGGAGGCACCGTGCGCTATGTTTCGCTGCCCTTCGAAAGCCATGGCTATTCGGCAAAGGAAAACATACTGCATATGCTTTGGGAAACCGACCAGTGGCTGGAGAAATATGTAAAAGGAGAGAAGAGTGAAAAATGAAAAACGAAAAGTGTTGCTTCGTTTCACTCGCAATGACAGCTCGCAATGAAAGTGAATAATGAAAAGTGAAAAAAATCCCTGCCACTCATCAGTAGGGATTTTTTTTGCTTAACCTAAAAACAAGAGTGTAGATGTCTATAAATAAAC